>JAQTRE010000070.1 GCA_028711995.1 Dehalococcoidia bacterium
TTTTGGTACTACATCGGGTTTTTCAAAACACTCAGCTTCGCATGATGACCCCTCTCGGATTTATCCAATCTAAGAAAACTCGAGCGAAACTGTTTTGAAGCTTAAACTGCGGAAGTTGGGCTATTGCCCGATGATACAGCGGACCTGATCGATATCAGCATCGACACGGACATCAGGAATCTGGTCCGTATTATTCTCTGTAGCGGAACGACGGCCGTCCGAGGTTCTCACATATCTCGCAAACTGAGGGATTTCTCTGCGAACGCGATGATAATAGAAGGGGTTTCCTCGATATACCGAGGAAACCCCTTGAAAGCAAAGGCCTCTCGCGTCAAACCTTTTGTTCAGGTTTACTCGCGAACGCCCCTCTCGCGATCGCAATTATAGCAAGTATCAGAGCTATCGCCGCAACACTAATCGCCGCAATACTGAGGATTGAACTGCCTTCCTCACCTTCCGCGCCGGGTGCTCCGACCTCACCTGCCGGTCCTACATCCCCTTTATCACCCTTATCCCCTTTGGCCGGCGCCACGACAGTGAAGGTATCCTGGGCCGATTTGCTTGCAGAGTCGGTGGCAGAAATTACGTATTCGCCAGCCGTGGCAGTGGGCGCCACGATCAAGGCTGAGAATGTACCATCCGCCCCTGCGGTGACGTTGGTCGGATATGTTATCAGAGGCTGCGCGTTCCATTTGAAGCTGATAGCTGAGTTGGGCGTCATCCCGCTTCCGTAGACGATGGTCATGTTTCCCTGTGTCGAGCTCAGGCCAATTTCCGGCGGTCCAACAGGCACGACGACTGCTCCAACCACCTGGAAGCTCGCTTGCGACCACTTGCCGGCGGCGTCAGTCGCCTTAATGACATAGGTCCCGGATGTGGAAGTGGGCGCTATGATCACTGCCTCGAACTTCCCACCAGAGCCGACAGTCACTGTTGCCGGAACAGACACAAGCGCTGCACCGCCCCATGCAAAACTCACTGTTGAGCCCGGAGTATACCCTTTCCCTGAGACCGTGGTGACCGTCCCCTGGGTTGGATTGAGCGTTATACCGGTAGGGTCTGCTGGCGCCGTCATTCCTGTCAACGTAAGCGGTTTATTGGCGCCTGCTTCCCAAAGAGACGTCTGAGTAGCTAAAGCCTGAGAGGCCCCTACTTTGAAAGACACTGTCTTGCCGACATAGTTGCCGGCTACATACATATTGTAATTTGAGCCAGTCGTGTTGACCACCGCCACCTGCAACCCATCAATCCAGGCCGACACGGCTGTGCCGCTAGAAACACTTACCCCATCTATACTGGCTGAGCCATAGAAGCCGCACACCATCGGCTGCGCCACACCCACCGCAGGAAGAATCAGCAACATTGCCAATGCCAACACCATGACCGCGATTCCGATTCTCGACATCCTGTAGCCTCCTTCGTTTACGCCCAACTCACTATACTCCCGCCATTTTACCACACTTCAAAGCGGGAATGAATAACGTTCTAATGCAGGTTATGTTCTGGCCGCCACAATACGGGAATCCCAAACGACCACGTCGGGGTGGAGATCATTGGTGTTATACTTACCCTAAAATGTGGGGGGGGGGGGGGAGGATAGGATGGCAGCAGTACAATTACTCCTCTATCCGGCTAAAGCCTCCCATCTTTGCAATTGAAAGCCAGAGGATGGTCGGGGAGAGAGGATTTGAACCTCCGACCTCGCGGTCCCAAACCGCGCGCGCTAAACCAAACTGCGCTACTCCCCGCAGACTTCATATTAGCAAATACGAGCGATTAAGGCAATTCAGCATTGGCCAAGTTCGTGCTTACACATTGCTGCCCCCAACCCATCTCTCTGGATGGGTGAAGGTTCACATCAATGACAGCCTCTGAATATTCATCTGCATTGTTCCCGTATGAACATCCCAAAGATCAGGAATCGACGTTTGAGACGGCGGATGTGGGGTTGACTTCTGGGACTCCCATGTCCAAAATAGTCTCGTAGGGCTATTATAATAAAAATAACTTATTCGTCAACGGTATCTTCTGAACAACAGGGGGCTTTAGACTATGGCAAGGGTGATAACAAGGCTCTTTCATCGACCTGATGATCTCAATCAAGCGATCATCGATCTGAAAGCCTTGGGCTACAAGGCAACGGTTATCGATGGCAGTACGGATATCGAGAAGGTGCTGGCGGATGCTTGCCTATCACCACAAGCTTTGGATTATTATAAGATTGGGACTGCCGCCGGTGGAAAACTTGTTGCGGTGAATGTAGATGATGCCAAGGTTGATGAGGTGAACAAACTCCTGCTGGCAATCGGATTCGACCCGCCCAGTGCAAAGCCCGATCAAAGGTCGGCCAGCCCCGGGTTTTTCAGGGCCAGAAGGATGAGCGCAACCAATCCCATCGATGCCCAGATGACCGGTGATTTCCGCAAATACTAGGCTGAAAGTCCAGAATTAAGGAATTTAGAGATATATGTCCAGATTTATTGCCAAGTCAGCAATCCGAGGCACCAGCGAGATCGTTAATCGATTTGAAAAGCTTTACAACAATGCATTGAAGGACCCGGGTGGAGACCATCCTATCAAATTCCCGAACACCGTATATTACCTGCCTGTCATCTATGGACTCCTTGGCCACAAGGTGGAAAAGGTCAGTGACCTGGGTGCGATAGTGGACCATGCAAAATCGCTTGTCCCACCCCCACCAGCTGATAATCTCTGGCTGCCCTACCTGGGGGAAACGCTGGATGCAGGGATGGCCACTCTGTTCGCCGAAGAAGGGATAAAAGGAATCCAGTTTGCACAGGGCCAGCAGCCCGAGATAAGGAATGGCTATCGCTGGAACGGCCCGATAGACGATGTGCAGGTTCGTTCCTGGGGTGTGGCTATGGTTGATGGCACTATGCCGGGTTTTGCCGCCATTCTCGGTCCAGCCAGAAATAATAAGGTTGCCGTGAAACTCGTCCGGGAACTTCAATCGAAAGGCCTGCTCGTGTTCATGGCCGGGAATGTGAATGGGAGAACCTTGGTGGACCAATTGCTGGAGGAAGGCGTAAAACTAGGTTACGATACCTACACTATTCCTCTCGGCAGCGATACAGAGTCGATTATTTATGCGCTGGGATACGCCACGCGTGCGGCCATCAGCTTCGGCGGGTATCAACCGGGAGATTATCGAAGAAACCTTCTCTATAATAAATTCCGGTGTTTTGCCTTTGCTCTGGCATTGGGCCCGGTTGATGATCTCAAGTATGCTACTGCTGCCGGAGCCCTCAATTATGGATTTCCGGTAATTGCCGATACACTGATCCCCAATGTTTTGCCCTTCGGCGTCACCCAGTATGAGCATGTGGTCAGCATGCCGTTCGATGATATTCCGGGCAGGGACGATATGGAGAGGGTTGAGCGGCTGGTGGAGAAATGTATTGAAGTCCGCGGCATCAAGATTAAGGTTGCCAAAGTGCCAATCCCCGTTGCGTACGGTCCTGCATTTGAAGGTGAGGTGGTCAGAAAGAATGACTTGCGGGTTGAGATGGGAGGCAAAGGCGGCACGTGTTTTGAATGGTTGCGCATGAAGGAGATCGATGAGATCGAAGATGGGAAATTTGAACTGATTGGGCCTGATCTTGATACGACCGATATCCGCGGCAAAATGCCCCTGGGTATAGTGGTGGACGTGGCCGGACGCAAGATGCAGAAAGACTTCGAGGGTGTCCTGGAACGCCAGATTCACCATTTCGTCAATGGCGCCGAAGGGGTTCAGCACCAGGGCCAGCGGGATATCACATGGATCAGAATTCACAAGAATGCCGTCGAGAAAGGTTTCAGAATAAAGGACATCGGGCGAATCTTGCATGCCAATTTGCATAATCATTACGGCACCATCGTGGATAAGGTTCAGGTGACTTTCTACACTGAACGAGATAAAGTAGTCGAGCTGATGGCAGAAGCCCGGCAGGTTTATCGAGAGCGTAACGAACGCATTGCCGATCTGAATGATGACTCGGTGGACGTCTATTATAGCTGCACTCTATGTCAATCCTTTGCCCCTACCCATGTGTGTGTAATCAATCCGGAGCGCGTGGGACTGTGCGGTGCATATAGCTGGCTCGACTGCAAGGCTGCTTTTGAGATTAGTCCCAGCGGCGCAAACCAGCCGATTACGAAAGGCGCTGCTCTCTCCAAGGACAAGGGCGAATGGCAAGGAGTCAATGACTTTGTCTACCAGAACTCTCAGCGCGCTATCGGGCGCTTCACGCTGTATTCCCTGATGGATGCCCCGATGACGACATGCGGCTGCTGTGAGTGCGTGATGTCCATCGTCCCGGAGGCCAATGGAGTAATGGTCGTCTCCCGCGATGACTACGGCAAAACCCCTTCCGGCATGACTTTTACCCAGCTTATGGCGATTATCGGCGGCGGCCACCAGACGCCCGGGATGATGGGGCATGGAAAGACCTATCTGACCAGCAAGAAATTCATCGCGGCGGATGGCGGAATCAAGCGGCTGGTGTGGCTATCCAAGAACCTCAAAGAGGAGTTCGCCCAGGAGCTGAAGGCAGCCTGCCAGGCTGCCGGAGAACCTGATCTCATGGACAAGATTTGCGATGGTAGCATCGCTACGGATGCCAATGGATTGATGTCTTTCCTGGAAAGACAAGGCCATCCGGCTCTATCGATGGACCCTATGATTTAAGCTTGCCCAACGGATTTCCCCCTCGTTATTCATCAGGCTCAGGATGGATCCCAACCTTCTTCCATCGAAGAAGAGGAATTTGTGGAGGTTCCCAATGACAGTTGAGATTCCCATAGAAAAATGGACCGGCAAAATACAGGAGGTAACACTGGGCGGAGGTGGCCGAAAAAAACTCGTCATCGGAGGGGCTGCCACTCTTCCCGGCTTGAAATTTGAAGGCAGTACCGGCAATCCCACGCGAGTCGCCATCGAGATTCATGACTGCGAGCCGCAGTACCCGACTCTTCTGCGATCCGCGTGGGGAGATGCGGTGAAAGACCCCGCTGTCTGGGCAAAAAAGGCCGCCCAGGCTGGCGCCGAGATCATCTGTTTGAGACTTACCAGCGCACATCCCGAAAATGGCAACACAGGGGCCGCCGAGGCCAGAGTAACTGTCCAAAAGGTGCTTTCAGCAGTTGATCTGCCGCTGATCGTTATGGGCCCTGGCGTAGCCGAGAAGGATAACCTGGTCCTGATGGCAGCCTCTGAGGCTGCAAAAGGAGAGCGGATTGCGCTGGGGCCTTGTGAGGAGAAGAACTATCGCACCTGCGCTGCGGTATGTATTTCCGATGGCCATGTCGCCATTGCCAAGAGCCCGCTGGATATCAACCTGGCCAAACAGCTCAACTTACTGGTTGCCGATGTAGGGGTACCGCTTTCATCCATTCTGATGGACCCCGATACCGGAGCACTCGGATATGGTCTTGAGTATGCCTACTCTATCATCGAGCGTCTCAAGCTGGCTGCGCTGATGGACGACAGCATGTGCCAGATGCCGATCATCAGCCATCCCGGACCGGAGACCTGGAGACAAAAAGAGGCCAGAACCGCTGATGGCGTTCCATCTGCCTGGGGCAGGTCTGAGGAGCGCGCATTGATCTGGGAAGAGCTCACTGCCACCGCATTAATTGAAGCTGGCTCTGACCTGGTTGTGATGTGTCATCCGAAAGCGGTAGAGGCCATCAAGAATACCATCAGCAAGCTCAACGCGTAAGGAGGATGGAACAATGGCATTAACAGGCATTCAGATTTACAAAGTCCTCCCCAAGACAAACTGTAAGAAATGCGGCCTCCCCACCTGTCTGGCTTTTGCCATGAAACTGGCTCAAGGCCAGGCGGAGCTATCCCTTTGCCCCGACGTAAGCGATGAGGCCAGGGTTTCATTGGAGGCAGCCTCTCGCCCACCGATGCGTCTGGTGACCATCGGCGCAGGGGCCAAAAAACTGGAGGTTGGCGGAGAAACCATGATGTTCCGCCACGAGAAGACATTCTTCCACCCCGCAGCGCTAGTGGTGAGAATTAGAGACACCGCTCCCGATACGACCATCGTTGAGGCAGTCCAAGAAGCCACAAGTTATTCCGTGGAGCGCGTGGGTATGACCTTTGGCATTGATGGGATTGCCATCCAGAACGATTCAGGTGATGGTGCCAGATTCGCAACAGTTGCCCAGATAATCAAGGATAAGACGGATCTGCCGCTTATTCTGATGAGCACTGATCCCGCCGCCATGAATACTGCATTAGACAGAGTGCACGATGCCAAACCCGCCATCTATGGGGCGAACAGGAACAATATAGACCAGATGATTGATCTGGCCAAGAAGCACGGCGTCGCAATGGGAATCCGAGGAAATGGATTGGACGAATTGGCAGAGCTTTCAGAGAAGGCCGCTGGTGCCGGGGTAGAGAGCCTAATGCTGGATCCGGGCGCCAGAGGGCTTGGCGATTCTTTGCGGGTTCTGACACAGATGCGTCGTCTGGCAATCAAAAAGGGCTTCCGTCCTATGGGATTCCCCACTATCACCTTTCCCGGCGAAGGCGCCGCCTCACTGGATGAGCAAGCAATTCTGGCAGCCCATTATATCGCCAAGTACGGCAGCATCATCGTTCTCGATACTTTCTCACCGGCCATGATCTATCCGCTGATCACATTGCGTTTAAACATCTACACCGATCCCCAGAAACCGATTCAGATGGCAGCAGGGATTTATCCCATCGGCAATGCTACGGCGGATAGCCCGTTTTGCGTCACCACTAATTTCTCACTGACCTATTTCACCATCGCCGGCGAGCTTGAAGCATCCGGTGTTCCTTCATGGCTCATGGTTTGCGACACAGAAGGGCTTTCCGTTCTGACCGCCTGGTCGGCCGGAAAATTCGATGCCGAGAAGATCGCCAAGACCGTTATGGATCAAGATGCCCCGTCCAAGATCAATCACAGGAAGATGATCCTCCCCGGAAGGGTAGCCATACTCAAGGGAGAGTTGGAAAATGAGCTCCCGGACTGGAAGATACTGGTAGGCCCGGCGGAAGCCATGGATATCGGCGGCTGGTTCAGAAAGAACTGGACCTAGAGTTCTTCCCTCGGCAGAGGTTCCTTAAGGATGATTGCCAAAGACACAGATTGGGACTTATAATAAGACAAATTGCCGCGCGTCAGGCAGAGAGCGCATTATCCATATAGGAGGAAGAGAAAATGAGAAAGGCTGCATGGGGACTTATTTTGATTCTGATATTGGTTGTGGCTCTGGCAGGATGTTCCTCAGGGGTCTCAAAAGACAAGTATAACAAAGTTAAGAGCGACCTGGATCAGGCGAATCAAAAATTGGTGGACAATGAGCAAATCCTTATTACACGCGATCAGGAGCTGAATACCGCCAACGCGACCATTGCAGATATTCAAGCACAACTGAATGCTCTCAAAGCTACCGAGCAAACCGCCATGTTGCTCCAGCAACAGTTGAATACCGCCACCATGACCATTGCCGATCTTCAAGCACTACTGGATGCTCTCGAGTATCCCGAGCAAACCATCATTTTGCTCCAGCAACAGTTGAATGCCTGTCGCTCCACCATATGCCCATTAACTCCATTGAGAGAATTTACCACCGTCAGTGAGCTGGAAAGCTGGGTATCTTCTCACATGGAACCAGCACCCACCACAGCGGGACAGGCATTCCGAACTGCGGTGAAAATCCAGAAGGCCGCCGTGCAGGAAGGATACATCATGTCCGTGACCGCCGAGTATGACGAAACCATCAAACAGTACCGGGTGCGATGTCAAGCGTTTGTCGAGAACAGTCTCTATCACTGGAGTCCCGGAACTCCCGGCGTGTTCGTGGATTATCCCGGAGGCCAGTTGCTCCTTCCATAGGCGACTGCTTCCTCAAGTTTGGCTGACGAGTTACACAGAAAGGGCAATGTTTGGACATTGCCCTTTCTGATTTCACCCCATCGATTTGGCGCACCCATTCCTCAAGGCAGGCTTAACCGATATCCTCTTAGACTGGCGCTCTTCTGCTTGGCGTTCCCAACGTGTCGGTCCAATTCTTCCCAGAAGGCCTTGCTGTGATTTTTCACCCTGGTATGAACCAGTTCGTGCAAGATCACATAATCCATTAAGTCATCGGGAAGTGCTGCCAACTTCATGTTCAAACTGATGTTGTTCTTCGTTGAGCAACTCCCCCACCTCGTTCTCTGATTTCGAATCGATACCTTGTTGTAAGTAAAGCCGTGTTTCTTCGCCAAGTCTTGCAATCTACCTATCAGCTTTCTCCTGGCTGCTGATTCGTCAATGGGAATCAAGGGCATCGATTCATGTTCGCACTCCGACTGCTTCGCCTTCTGCACGTGTTTTCGGATCCAGTCGGTTTTGACATGGACGAAATTCTCGGCCTCCCTGAAAGAGACTCCCCGAGGAACAGCCACTCGAACACCTTTGCTGGGTCTCACCGATATAATCAAGCGTCTGGCCCTTTCGCTACGCTGCAGCAGCACCGGGCCCACACCCTCTATTTCAATCTGTCTCATCTGTTGAAATCCCCCTTGTGAGAGACGCCCCCTCTCTAAGCCTGACCGCTTTTAGGGGATTCCCCAGTGACGATCATATGCCGATATCGTTTGGCCCGTCAAGCCCCACTAAGCTTCAGAATCAATCACTCAGGGGGGTTACGGAACAACAATTATTACGCCCGCAGGTGGAACAAAGTCTCTACATCAACGACCTCCTATATACCAAATCACCCTATCTTCTCAAGATAAACGCGCTCGAAACTTTGGCTCTGTGAAGGATGTCAATCTGAGGGTGTATCAGGTTTCAAACTCGGGCATGGCGGTCATCATGGAGTGCCTTGCCCGAGCCTTGTTTTCACCATAATCATGATTTTCAAATAGACCGGTCGCCAAACTCAGCCGGAGTGCGTTTCCTTGACCCTCCAGCTATCCCCTGCTATGATGGTCCTATTGAGGCAAATCGTTGGGCTGGAATGTAGATATCCAAATCGATAAGCAGTTCCGGGGCAAGGTGAAAAAGATATGGCTTCGCCGTGCAATTGAGGCCGCTCTCGTCTCCGAGAAAATTGACTTTCCTGCAGAACTGAGTCTACTCATAACCGATGACCAAACCGTTCACGAGCTGAATCGAACCTATCGAGGGCTCGATGAAACCACTGATGTACTGTCTTTTGCTTTCCGGGATGACAGCGCGGATTCGCCTTTTCCTCCATCACCCGATGGTGTCACTCATCTGGGAGAGGTGATTATCTCCTACCCCCAGGTGATCCGCCAGGCAGAGGAACAAACGCACTCCCCCGAGGACGAGTTAGCCCTGCTGGTGGTCCATGGAGTGCTCCATTTGCTCGGACATGATCACGCGCAGCCCGAACAGGAACGAGAAATGAAAACTAAGGAAGCCGCTATTCTGGCAAAGTTAGGGTGTAGCTGATGGCATCTCAAGTGTACTATCGCAAATGGCGGCCCCAGACGCTGGCCGATGTTGTGGGGCAAGAGCCAATCACAAGGACTCTGCTCAATGCCCTCATCACCGGCAGGGTAGCCCATGCATATCTCTTCTTTGGCCCAAGGGGGACGGGCAAAACCAGCACCGGACGTATACTGGCTAAAGCCGTCAATTGTCTGCACAATGAAGCAGGCGAGCCCTGCAATAAGTGTGCCATGTGCCAGGCGTTTATTGAAGGGCGTGCTATAGATTTAATCGAAATCGATGCGGCCTCCAACACCGGCGTCGATGATATCCGCAATCTCAAGGAAAAAATCAACTTCGCCCCAAACATCGCCAAGTACAAGGTCTATATTATCGACGAAGTGCATATGCTGAGCAACTCGGCCTTCAACGCCCTGCTCAAGACGTTGGAAGAACCCCCGGCCCATGTCATCTTCATTCTGGCTACCACCGAGGTTCACAAAGTACCCGCTACCATTATTTCCCGTTGCCAGAGGTTTGATTTTCGCCGTATTCCACAGTCGGCAACGGTCGGCAGGCTGGAGCATATTTGTCGGCAGGAAGGTATCGATGCCGATCCTAAAGCTCTGGCACTCATCTCCAGAAGCGCGACCGGCAGCCTCCGGGATGCCCAAAATCTGCTGGAACAGATGGTAGTCTATCACGGGCGCAGAATCGAACTTCAACAGGTTCGAGCTGAGCTTGGACTGACAGGGGACGCCCGCATAAAAGAGCTGGCAAGAGCCATTTTGAGCCGGGATATGGCCGGCGGGCTGGCGATGATAAACAGCGTGGCCGGCGATGGCTTGGACCTGCGACATTTCAACCGTGAACTGCTCGATTACCTCAGACAGATGCTGCTCATCAAGGCCGGGGCGGGCGAGTCAACAGGCATGTCCGGCGAGGAAATCGGTGAGGCTAAAGAAATCTCCGCTAATGCCTCCTTACAAGAGATATCGCAGGCGATAAAGCTCTTTGCCCAGGCGGACTTTCGGTTTAGCCCGCAATCTACACTGCCGCTGGAGCTAGCGCTGGTCGACCATGCCCTGCCAAAATCCGCAGAGACAGCAGTCAAAACCATTCCTAAGCCCAAAGATAAAAGTGAAGAAATACTACCCCCCCTTGAGACGCTGAAGAAAGAGATTGAGCCAACGATTGCCACGGCCATCCCTGAAAATCCGTTAGCCCAAGGCGCACCTGATGTCGAATATATTCAGCAACACTGGAGCGATTTCGTTAACGCCTGTCGCCGGGAAGGCATCAAGGGCAACCTGGATGCCCTGCTTCGCGGAGCCTGCAAGCCGATTGCTCTGGACGGTACTATTTTGACCCTTGGCTTTACTGCCGAGTTCAACAGAAGTCAGATCGACAATCCCAAAAACCGCAAAATACTGGAGACCATACTCAAGAAAGTGTTCGGAATGCCCTATGAGATACGCTGCGTTCTCATCGGAAAGGAAGCGCGATCGGCGCCTCCGCCACCCAGGGAAAGTTCCCTGGTCAAGGAAGCGCTCAGCCGCGGAGCCAGGATCATCAGTGAGGAGTAACAAGAAATGATGGACAAAAAGATGCTGAGACAGGCCCAGGAACTTCAGGCAAAATTGATGAAGACTCAGGATGATTTAGCCAAAGCCACGGTCGAGGCCAGCTCTGGAGGAGGAGCAGTCACCGTGGTCGTCACCGGCCAGCAGGAAGTCAAGTCAATCAAGATATCCCCAGAGGTAGTTGATCCGAATGACGTGGAACTCCTGGAAGATATGATCCTGGCAGCCCTCAATGAGGCCATGGAGAAGGCCAAGGCGCTGGCAGCCAAGCAACTGGGGGCAGTGACAGGCGGAATGAAAATGCCCGGCCTGTTTTAGTCCTATAGAAAGATCGGGTCTGTCGCCCCATCAGGCAAGTGAGCAGAATAGGTACTAGTAACGTCTTAAATACAGGGAAAGCCTTTTGGGCTCCCCTTGAAATCTAGACCGAAATGCCCAAGACAAATTCAAATCTGATGCGCCACAATTGGTTTAGAGGCAGGTCCGATAGCATGCAGTTCTCTGACACCCCTCAGAACATTAGCCTCACAACCGCCAGGAGGCAGATATGCTAAGAATCTCTCATCGGGTGCTCATCCTTTACCTGATCATCAGTATCATAGTGGGAACAGGCATCGGATATGCGATTCGATCCGGTCATATAAGTTCCTTGAATGATGATATCGATAAACAGGAGGCACAAGTAGCCACCCTCACAGGTGATCTCTCCAACCTTCAAGAAAAGACGGATTCGCTCACATCAAGCTTACAGCAGAAGCAGGCTGATTACGATTCACTCCTGACGCTATACGGTAATGTATCAAACCAATTGGAGACCCTTCAGCAGGACTATCATACCTTACTAGAAGCCAGCTGTGATGGAGCGCTCATGGAAGCAGCACAGCTCAAGGAACAGGTGGCATCGCTGATCACCGAAAAGAATAAGCTGAGCGGCCAGATTTCTCAACTTCAGATCGATATCGCAACTCTGAAGGCATCTCTGGATTATGTCATAGCAAACAACATCACGTTAACTGAGCAGATCGGCAAAGCAGAGAGCAAAAAGAATCAATTGACCATCGAAATAGCCCGACTCAACAAACAGTTTACACCGGCCCCCGATCACGAGATGCCTCCCAGTCAAGTATGGAACAACCCGGATTATCGGAGCACCGAGTGGGCGAACCGGGATTACGAGTTACAAAGCAAGGTTGAGGAGATTGGGCAGTGGTATCAGAGTAAGCATGTTTATATCGAAGGCACGTTCGACTGCAACGATATGGCGGTCGATCTGTGGAACATGCTATTGGCGGAAAACATCAAATCTGTCATCATCGTGGGCAACAGGAACAGGGTGGGCGAGACCTTTCTCGAGTCAAACCATGCATGGCTTGACGTCTTTAACGCCAACGGTGAAGTGTTTTATCTGGAACCCACCACCGGGGAAGTCATCTATGGCCAGCTGGCTGATGGCTCTATCAACCTCAAAGCGGTCCCCTACCGAGAAGGAAAGATTTATAAGAATCCAACAGACCTTCGGCTCGATCTTAAACAGTTGTGGTAATACCCAAGAACATAAGGACACGTCCTCAGGTGATATAGGCTATCCTGAGCAGTTTCTGAGTGTCTTCATGCAACTTCATCCCAACTATCATCCAGCGCTGCTCTCCATGCCCGATAGATTCCCCTGCATCAAGCTCGTTGCCGGGGTGAATCCATTTTCCCTGCCAGAACCTCCCCCTTCCCATTCACAACCACCGCTCCAACTGCAACAATAATTCTCTCTTGCCTCAAAGTTACAACCTGATTATTGGCTCGGCAATTCTTAGCTCTTCCCCAAAATCCCTTCGATAACATGCGTCTTATCACTGGGAACATAGACTCGATAAGCCGCAGTTGTATCGCCCACCGAGCCTTCTGCGGGCACAATCTTGGTAGGAACGCCTCTGCCTTCAAAAAGGTCTTTCCACATCTCGGCCACATTCCGGTTAGCCGCAACCTTAACTTCTACCCACATTTGTTATCTCCTTGGTCAACGTGAATGGTTTCTAAAAGGGTCCGGTATACGGTTTCATCGAAGTTTGTTTCTACAAAGTATGCTCTTGCCCCGGTTCCAACACAACCACCTTAGTTTTGGGAGCCTCTTTCTTTGCCAGTTCCACAAAGCGCTTGGCGTCCTGTTCCAGCAAAGGCCATGTCTTGAAATGCATCGGAATGGCCACTTTGGCATCTAGCAGCTTCAAAGCCCTGGCTGCCTGGGCTGAATCCATGGTATAAACGCCCCCGATAGGCAGCAATGCCAGATCGATTTTATACATTTCCCCCAGCAGTTGCATCGAACTGAAGATACCGGTATCCCCTGCATGGTAGATGGTGGTTCCGTCCTCCAGCTTGATGATATATCCGGCGCAACAGCCCGTTGGCGAGGAGTGGAAGGCCTGTGTCATGGTCACCGTTACGCCCTTGACTACGATGCTGCCGCCGATGTTTATCCCAGCGCCGTAAGCAGCGTTCTGCGCCGGTAAACCCAACTCCTGTTGAAGCCGCACTCCCGTCTCCGGGGCAGCACAGACAATCGCCCCCGTCTTCTTGGCGATGTCCACAGCGTTCCCTACGTGATCGGCATGATCATGGCTCACCAACACCAGGTCAGCCGCTTTGATATCTGCCACCTTGATCGGGCACAGCGGATTGCCTTCGAAAAAAGGGTCGGTGATGATCACCTTGCCCTGAGGTGAGGTGATCATGAATGCGGCATGGCTTAACCATTTCACTTTGACTGCCAATTTAGTTCCTCCTCTAATTGCTATCAAATACCGAACTCAGAGTCCAGCCTCAGCCCTAAGGATAGCAGCCTTGTCCGTCTTTTCCCACGGAGCATCGATATCCGTTCGTCCAAAATGTCCGTAAGCCGCCGTCGCTTTGTAAATCGGCCGACGCAAACCCAGGGTTTCGATAATGGCCCCGGGACGGAAATCGAAGTGTTTCTGGATGAGTTGGAGAATAAGCTCCTCTTTCACTTTGGCTGTGCCGAAGGTCTCCGGCGAGATGGATAGGGGATGAGCCACCCCGATGCAGTAGGCGACCTGAAGTTCAAGTCTGTCAGCCAGGCCAGCCGCCACCACGTTTTTGGCCACATATCGGGCCATATACGATCCGGAACGATCCACCTTTGTAGGGTCCTTGCCGGAGAAACATCCGCCTCCGTGTCTGCCAATTCCACCGTAGGTATCCACGATGATCTTACGTCCGGTGAGCCCGCAATCGCCCATCGGTCCGCCGACAACAAACCTTCCCGTGGCATTGATATAATACTTCGTCTCATCGTCCAGAAATCGAGCCGGAACGATTGGCTTTATAACTTTATCGATGATATCTTTCCTCAGGACATCCAGAGCAATTACGCTGTCATGCTGAGCTGCAATAACGATAGATGGCACCTTCCTGGGTACGCCGTATTCATACTCCACCGTAACTTGAGACTTACCATCCGGCCTGAGATACGGCAGGGTCTTATCCTTGCGAACTTTGGCCAGTTGCTTGGTGAGCTTGTGCGCCAGAGAAATCGGCAGGGGCATGAGTTCAGGTGTCTCGTTGCACGCATAACCTACCATCATTCCCTGATCGCCCGCTCCCAGCGTATCCTTTTCATTGCACCCTTCGTGCTCCTTGACCTCGAAGGATTGGTCAACGCCCAGGGCGATATCGGGAGACTGTTCCTTGACAGAGACCATTACGCCGCAGGTTTCATAATCGAAACCATACTTCGCACGGGTATAGCCTACCTCCCGGACGGTCTGACGGACGACCTTGGGAATATCCACATAACAGCTGGTGGTGATTTCTCCCATCACCACCACAATGCCGGTATTTGCCATCACTTCACAGGCAACTCTAGCCATCGGGTCTTGAGCCAAAATGGCATCGAGAATGGCATCGGAAATCTTATCGCAGAGCTTATCCGGATGACCTTCGGTAACCGATTCAGAGGTCATCAGGGCCGACTTGGAATTCATAAACGTCAGGCTCAACTTTCATCGCCTCCTTAACTCAAGTTCCAAAAGGAATGATACAAGTGTGGGGAGAGTCCCCAACACTTCACTTAACTTACCGCAAGTGTCACCTTTAGTCAAGCCAATTTTCGGGTCATCCCACAGGAGGCAGCCTCATAAACAGCGGCTAGCTCCTCAGGCCCTCACTCCCTTCAGTGAGATTTTGCATCAGGGGAGCACGCTCTTCCTTTCGCTTATCGCCTTTCTGGAAGGCCCTCAGTAAGTCCAGAGGCAACGGAAAGACCAGCGTGTTCGTTTTCTCAGTGGCGATCTCGGTCAATGTCTGGAGATAGCGCAACTGCAAAGCCGCCGGTTCTTGAGCAATCAATCTGGCTGCGTCAAGCAGCTTCTGCGCCGCCTGAAATTCTCCTTCAGCGTGGATGACCTTTGCCCTTCTGACCCGCTCCGCCTCTGCCTGAGCGGCCATCGAGCGCTTCATGGACGTATCGATCTCCACATCTTTGATCTCAACAGCGCTCACCTTGACTCCCCAGGGGTCAGTGGCTTCATCGATGATCTCCCTGAGGGTCTGGTTCAATTTATCCCGTTTGGTGAGCAATTCATCAAGGTCGTGCTGCCCCAGTACACTGCGCAGTGTGGTTTGCGACATCTGATAGGTCGCCAGCCTGAAATCCTGCACTTCGATCACCGCCCGTTCGGCATCCATCACCCGAAGGAATACCACTGCATTCACTCTGGTGGTCACGTTATCTCTGGTGAGCACTTCCTGAGAAGGAACATCTATGGTAACCACGCGAGTGTCAATTTTCCTCATCCGGTCGACGAGGGGGATGATCATCCGAAGCCCGGGCTTTCTGGTCCCTACCAGCCTGCCCAGCCGAAAGACCACGCCCAGCTCATATTGTTGCACCACTTTTATGGATGCAATGGCGATCAACAGCACCACCACGAAGATGACTATGGCAACCACCGCAACTGTGTCCATTTGACCTACCTCCTAATATTTCTTGAGGCTGTTTAGTTTTGATTTCAGCCTCGACTTTGACTGATTTTGTAATGCCTTCACCCCCACGTATCTGGTAGAATCAACTCAGATTCAGATTGAGGGGGAGAATCCTCCATGAGAACAGCC
>JAQTRE010000071.1 GCA_028711995.1 Dehalococcoidia bacterium
CTTTTCCCATTTACGAATTTCCCGCGTTGCCGAGTATCCGTCCCGCACCGGCATTTGAACATCCATAAGCACCAGATCATATCTGGCGCTCTTAAATCTGCCGATGGCCAGTTCGCCATTCTGCGCAGTCTCTATTTCACAGGGGGCTTTCTTGAGGAAAGACTGGATCAGCAGGCTGTTATCCGGATTATCCTCAACCAGCAGAATTCTCATGGCTTCGAGGAATTGCAGGTCATCCTGGTTTTTCAGCCGATTTGAATCCGTTTCTTGAGTGGATTTGGCATGGCCCAAATTATCGGCAATAACCCGAAGCAGGTCATTTCGCTTGACCGGTTTCACCAGATAAGAGGCGATTCCCATCTGTTTGGCCCGGGCAATATCGCCGCTTCGGTTATCCGAGGCAAGCATCATGATGATGGTGTTATGAGGTCCGAATTCCAGATTGATCTTTTCCATCATTTCAAATCCGTCTGTGGTCGGCATGCGGGAATCCAGCATAACCAGTTGATATGGGTCATCTTTGGCGTAGGCTTGCTTGAATGCGGTAAACCCTTGATCGCCATCCTCGGCTTCGTCCACTCTGGCACCCATTTCCGTCAGTATTTTGTTGAGGATAAGCCTGTTGGCCGGGGTATCATCCACTACCAGCGCTCGCAGTCCCTCCGGCAAATCAACTGCCGACAACGACGGTCTCTGGTTTTGAGGCTTGTTCTGCACCTTCAGTTTGATTCGGAAATAGAAGGTGCTTCCTTTCCCTAATTCGCTGTCAACCCAGATGCTCCCCCCCATCAGTTCAGTCAGTTGTTTGGAAATAGCCAATCCCAGCCCAGTTCCGCCATGCTTGCGAGTGATTGATGCGTCGGCTTGGGTGAAAACGCTAAACATGCTGTCAAAATAATCCGGCGGAATGCCTATCCCGTCATCGCACACGGAGCAGACAAGTTCTATCTCGTCATACCCCTGAGTAGTGGTTATTTTGCCATCGGTTTTCACCTCCACGAAAACACCGCCTTCCTCGGTAAACTTGATGGCGTTTCCGATCAGATTGGTGAATATCTGCCGTACGCGAGTCGGATCGCCCACGAGTTGCGTGGGGACATCCGGTCTAATGTAATGGGTCAGTTCTATATATTTTTCATGAGCTCGAACGGCCATCACATCGCACAGCGTATCAAGGAGCTCGATCAAATCAAATTCAACCGTTTCCAACTCAAGATGCCCGGCCTCCACCTTTGAAATATCCAGAATATCGTTGATTAGCCTTAGCAGGTTCTCTCCCGCCGATTGGAAGGTGTTGACGTATCGTTCCTGTTCTGTCGTAAGCTCGGTTTCGCTCAGGAGATCGGCCATACCCAGGATAGCATTCATGGGTGTGCGAATCTCATGACTCATGCTCGCCAGGAATTCACTTTTCGCCTTGCTTGCCGATTCCGCCTGCACCGCCAGTGTGTTAGCGCGTTGGATGGACAGCTCCAGTTGCTTGTTGACCCGATCCGCTTCCTCCTTGGCTTTCTGGAGCGCCTGTTGCGCTTCCATATGCGCTGTGATATCCCGGCAACTGAGAACAATCCCCCGAATGGCTGGATTATCGCTCAGATTATTGGTTATCGCCTGCACCGTCAGCCATCCGCCACGGCCATCCGTAATCCGAACTGTAAACTGGACATCTCTGGCTTTATGGATCATCATTGTTTCAACAACTTGTTCCATCCCTGAAAGATCGTCGGGGTGGATTCGGCTGAAAAGACTTGCATCCAGCCTCTCTCCGGGTTCACATCCGGTCAATCCTTTGTAAGTCGGATTGGCGTAGACGACCTGGTGATTCATATCTACAATGGCGATGGAATCCGGGGAGTTTTCGATGAGCGCCCTGAAGCGTTCCTCACTTTCCCGCAACCTGATCTCGGTTCTGGCCAGCTTTCCCTTTATCTCGAGCTGATCGATCACCCTGGAGAGCATTTTGGGCAGGTAGCGGATAAAACCGCGATCTTTGATCACATAATCACAAGCGCCGAGCTTCATCATCTCCACAGCCAGCTTCTCATCACCCTGTCCCGTCATCACCATAAATGGAATGCGGAAACCTCTGGCCCACATGATTTCCAGCAGTTGCTTGGCGGTCATATCTTTTAATTGATAGTCGAGCAGAAACAGGGTATCGCCATAGCAATCCAGCCGCTGGATCACTTCAACTCCGCTTGAAGCGCAACTGACATCAAAACCAGCTTTTTCAAGCGTCATGTGGATCAATCGACTCAAAGAGTCGTCGTCCTCGATAATCAGTATCTTGGTGGGAGTATTATATTGTTGCATGTCAGACCTCATTTCTAACGTCAAAAATAGGGCGCTGTTTTCAAATGAACAGACTTCACCTTCCCAGAGTTTTCCGTATGATGTCACATTCAAATGTACCATCAAATATCACTATCGAATACAGGTCTAACACCGAACTTCACTACATGCTAACACTCAGGGGTAGGCCTGGCTCATTTTGTTCCTTGAAAATCCATTCAACCAGTTTTGAAAAGGTTCGATTCACTGACCGCTTTCGCCCCCGAATTGATGGAGACATGGCCTTCGGCTAGACCGTTGCCCGTCTTGAAAAAATGGCGCCGTTTTGCCCGATGGGGTATGCTATAATCAGTAGCGCTTGGCTATGAATACGTTTTATATATGGACAATCGGCTGCCAGATGAACAAGGCAGACTCAGATTCCCTGGCGAGCAAGTTGCGCCAATTGGGTTACCGAGAGGCTCAGAAAGCCGAGGATGCTGATATCATCGTGCTCAATAGCTGCGCGGTCCGGCAAAGCGCCGAGGACAAGGTCCGCAACAAACTCACCAATTTGAAGGCGCTCAAGAGAAAGCGGCCTGATGTCACCATCGGCCTCACCGGCTGCCTGGTCGATTCCGATATCGGCTCCCTCCAAAGTAGATTCCCGCACGTCGATTTCTTCATGAAGCCTCAAACGTTTGATCAATTGCTCGATTTTGCCGCAGAGCACGTTTTGCCTGCGTCCCCAGAGATTCCAGCCGCCTCATCCCGCTTTTCCCCCTCTGCCTATGTGCCCATCATCCAGGGCTGCAATAATTTCTGCTCCTACTGCATCGTTCCCTATCGACGCGGCAGGGAGAAGAGTCGCCCCTTGATAGAGATCACCTCCGAAATTCAGAGTCTGTCCGGGCGTGGCATCAAAGAGGTGACATTGCTGGGTCAGAACGTCGATTCCTACGGCCACGACCTGCCCGATAGGCCAGACCTCGCCGATCTACTGAAGGAAATCAACCAGATCGATGGACTGACCCGCATCCGATTCCTGACCTCCCATCCCAAAGACATGAGCCAGCATATCATCGAGGCCATCGCTACCCTCGATAAAGTCTGCGAGCATATCAGCCTTCCGGCACAGGCAGGCAGCAATGATATCCTCAAAGCCATGCGGCGAGGATACACCATCGAGCAATACAAGGACCTGATCGGCCGCATTCGCGCTACAATCCCCAATGTTGCCTTGAGCACGGATGTGATCGTCGGCTTCCCCGGAGAGACACCGCAACAATTTCAGCAAACCTTCGACCTGCTGGAGGAATTCCACTTCGATACCGTCCACGTGGCCGCCTACTCTCCACGTCCGGGGACAATCGCTTCCATTAATCTGGAAGACGATGTGCCTGCCGATGAAAAGATGAAACGGTTACAGCAGGTGGAGGCGCTTCAAGAGCGAGTCTCAATGGATATTAATTCGAGCCTCGTTGGGCAGACCGTTGAAGTGCTGGTTGAAGATTGCAAAGGCGGGCGGTGGCAAAGCCGCACCAGAACTGATAAACTAGTGTTCTTCAGCAGCCCGGAGAACCACCTTGGGAAACTGATCCAGATCGAAATCAAAAGCGCTGGCCCCTGGTCGCTTCAGGGGAGGCTTGAAAAGGAATAGCCATGCGGGATAAAAAGTTCGACGTCATCATCATCGGAAGCGGAATTGCCGGTCTCTATACTTCCCTTCTGGCAGCCCGCGAATTCGGAAGCATACTCGTTTTGACCAAGGGCAGCATCGATGAATGCAACACTAAGTATGCCCAGGGAGGCATCGCCGCTCCCATCGGTCACGGCGATTCTCCCCAGCGCCACTTTGAGGATACGATGGCGGCAGGCGCCGGTCTGTGCAATCCGGAAGCAGTACGGATTCTGGTAGAGGAAGCCGGAGACCGCATTTCCGACCTCATCGAAGTCGGGGTTCCCTTCGATACCCAGAACGGCGAGATTGCCCTCACCCGAGAAGCCGCCCACAGCGTCCCCCGAATCCTGCATGCCGGTGGCGACGCCACCGGTGAACGGATCGAGGTCACATTGAGCCGGGCCGTTCGCGCTGCGCACAACATTACCATCATGGAAAACTGCCTGGCTACAGAGATCGAGGTGAGAGATGGAGTTGCCTGCGGGGTGATCGCTTTCGATTCCCAAATCGGGGCAACAGAGGAATTTGTCTCCTCGAATATCATCCTGGCGACCGGAGGTGCAGGGCGGCTTTTCAAACTGACCACCAACCCGGATGTGGCCACCGGCGATGGCATCGCGCTGGCTTATAAAGCCGGAGCCGAGATCACGGATATGGAATTCTTTCAGTTCCATCCTACGGCCATCCGGCTTCCCGGCGTCCCGCCGTTCCTCATCAGCGAAGCTGTCAGAGGGGAAGGCGGACTTCTGCGGAACGTTGATGGACATCGCTTTATGCCCGATTACACTCCTGATGCAGAGCTGGCCCCTCGCGATATTGTGGCTCGAGGCATTGTCGCCGAGATGACGAAGACCCAGAGCGATCGGGCTTTCCTCGACGTCACCCACCTTCCCTATCGGACCATCACCACCCGTTTCCCGACCATCTATCGATTCTGCCTGGACCACGGCCTGAACATCACTAAAGGGCTCATCCCGGTAGCCCCGGCCGCCCACTACATGATGGGAGGAGTCAAAACCAACGTGTGGGGAGAGACTAACATCTCCGGGCTTTTCGCCTGCGGAGAAGCTGCCTGCACCGGCGTTCACGGAGCCAATCGGTTGGCCTCCAATTCGCTGATGGAAGTGCTGGTTTTCAGCAAGCGTATTATTCAACAGGCACGGGAAAAATCGAGCACATCAACTCACCCAACCGATAAGAAAGACCTTTTCAGTTTAAGAACGCACGATACTTCGACTGTCAGTACGCCTCTGAGGCTTTCGATCCTTCAATCGCTCATGTGGGAAAATGCGGGGATCGTTCGAAGCAAGGAGAAGCTGGAGGAAGCCGCCCGAATTCTGGCTCACTGGAACAACACCCTGGGAACACCGACCGATCGACCTTATTACGAGCTTTGCAATATGGTGCTGGTGGGACGCCTTATCATCGAAGCGGCTCTGATCCGGGAAGAAAGCCGCGGCGCTCATTTCCGCACCGATTTCCCGCAACCGTCCTCAGCCTGGGAGAGGCACCTTATATTTCGCAACAGGGCTTGAGGATAAGATTCCATTGTCAGCAGGGGCGATTCCCTGTGATCGCCCGTTGGGGAATCACCCTCACCTACCCTCTCCCGTAGAGAAGGAGGGATTTCAGAAAGTGCAGGGACGCTTCCCTGCCGGGGGTTTGGGGGTGTCCCCCAAATTTCCCCTCTCCCCCCAAGAGTGGGGGCCAGGGGGTTGACCATAGCTTAAAACTTTTCTTAAAATCAAAGGGGGAAATGAACATGGACTGGGGAATGGAGAATCGACTGGCTCAACTGATCCAAACAGATGGACATTGCCTCTTTTTGCCCATCGACCACGGATACTTTCAAGGCCCGACGCGCCGCTTGGAGAGACCAGGCGAAACTGTCAAACCTCTGCTGCCTTATGCTGATGCGCTCTTCGTCACCCGTGGGGTACTCCGTTCGTCCATCAGCCCCACAAACACCAAGCCGATTATTTTGAGAGTTTCCGGAGGATCGAGCGTCATCGGAAAGGACCTTGCCGATGAAGGCATCACCACATCGATGGAAGAAGCCATTCGCCTGAACGTGGCGGCAGTGGGAATCTCGATATTTGTGGGCACCGACTATGAAAAGCAATCGCTCCTGAACCTGGCCAGGCTCGTCGATGAAGGGGAAAAATACGGCATTCCGGTGATGGCCGTTACCGCCGTGGGCAAAGAGCTGGAAAAACGGGAGGCTCGCTACCTTGCCCTTTGCTCTCGAATTGCAGCTGAACTTGGGGCCAGAGTGGTAAAAACTTACTGGTGCGAGGATTTCGATAAGGTGACCAATGGCTGCCCCGTGCCAGTGGTGATGGCGGGTGGTCCAAAAACTGAGAGCGAGCGCGAAGTCTTTGAGTTTGTTCACGATGGCATGCAGCGAGGAGCCATTGGTGTGAACCTGGGAAGGAATATCTGGCAAGCTGCCCATCCGGTGGCCATGATCAAGTCACTTCGCGCCATTATCCATGATGGTGTCAGCGTTGACGCAGCGCAGGAAATCTTCGTCAAAGCGAAAGGGAAGAAATGAACACCCCTGCCCTCGACCGAGATCGGGGGTTGAGGCAGACTACTTCCACACCCTGCCACCAGAAATGATGAATTCAGCTTCGATACGAACCTACTGTCTGCAGAAAAAGGGCTCGGCGGAAGACCTGCCTTTTGGGGATGAGGTGCTGGCCATCAAAGTCGCCGGGAAGATGTTCGCCCTGATCAAAATCAGAGAAGGAACCACCACGGTAAATCTGAAGTGCGATCCTGCACTGGCGCTGGAACTCCGCCGCAAATACCCCTCCGTCAAGCCAGGATATCACATGAACAAGCAGCATTGGAACACGGTGGAAATCGACGGCACCGTACCGGAGGAGGAGGTCTTCAAAATGATCGACCACTCCTATGATCTTGTCGTGAGAGGTCTCAAAAGATCTGAAAGGGATTGGATTAAATCCCAGTCCAAAAGTCCGCAGACTTGAGTCTGGACTTAAAATACATACCAGAATAGGGGATATTTCTCTCGGACTGTTAACGCCTGATCCGCGAAGATTCGCTTTAAGTTTCCCGCCATCGATGTGGTAGAATAGGAGCAGAGGTTGACAGGGATGTCTCCTATTTCGATTCTCGGATAGACTTTGATGACCGGTATTTCCGATTCTTTTCACCGCCCGATCAACTACCTGCGCATTTCGGTCACCGATCGCTGTAACCTGCGTTGCATTTATTGCATGCCGCATGAAGGCATCCGCCTATTATCCCACGGCGATGTCCTCAGCTACGAGGAAGTGTGCCTCATCGCCAAAGCGGCAGCCGAGGTGGGAATCACCAAGGTACGAATCACCGGCGGCGAACCCCTCGTTCGAGCCCACTTGAGCAGCCTGATTCGAATGTTGTCTGAAATAGAAGGCATCGATGATCTCTCTCTGACGACAAACGGAATCCTCCTGAGCTCTTACGCTCAGGAACTCAAGGAAGCAGGACTCAAACGAGTCAACGTCAGCCTCGATACGCTCCGCCCGGAACGATTCGAGAAGATCACTCGAGTCGGAAAACTCGAAGACACGCTCAGGGGAATCCTGTCCGCTCAAGCAGCAGGACTCCGCCCGGTAAAGATCAATATGGTGGTCATGCGCGGCATAAACGATGATGAGCTGGTTGATTTTGCCCGCGCGACCATCGAACAGGAATGGCACATCCGATTCATCGAGTTCATGCCGGTCGGGGAGCAAGCCCCGAAATGGGAGAGCTGGTTCATGCCGGTTTCCGATATCATGGAGCGGATCTCAGTTTTGGGACCACTCGATCCACACCTGCTGGCCGGAAACGGTCCGGCAAAGTATTTCTCTTTCCCCCAGGCCAAAGGAACAATCGGTTTTATCAGCGCCGTCAGCGAACACTTCTGCTTCAAGTGCAATCGGCTGCGCCTGACCGCGGATGGGAAGTTGCGCCCCTGCCTCCTTTCCGATGGAGAAATTGACCTCCGCGAGCCCTTGCGCCGAGGCGCTTCGCTTGAAGAAATCAAAGGCTTGATGAAACAAGCTATCGCAGCCAAGCCGGAAGGCCACAAACTTGAGGTCGGCACAACCGCCAGAAACCGGAACATGTGCCAGATTGGAGGCTGAGAGAAATGATCGAAATCTATACCGATGGGGCATGTTCAGGCAATCCCGGCCCCGGAGGCTGGGCGGCGATAGTAGTGCAAGATGGCCGGAGAGTTGAGCTGAAAGGAAGCGCCGATAAGACAACCAACAACCGGATGGAACTCTCCGCGGCAATCGAGGGATTGACCGCTGTGCCTCAAAACTCAGCTGTGCGAATCCATAGCGACAGCCTATACCTGGTCAACACGATGACCCTCAACTGGAAGCGCCGCGCCAATCACGATCTCTGGCAAAAGCTCGATGATCTGGCGAAAAGTCGCCGTGTGGAATGGGTTTGGATTAAAGGACACATCGGTCATCCGGAGAATGAGCGAGCCGACAGGTTGGCAGTGGAAATGGCTACCCGCGGGAATACAAAGAGGCCGGAAATCGGGGAACAGCCCATCGCGCCCGGAACAGCATCGGATACGCCGAAGATGCCGACGCATTTTGATTCTTCCGGCCAGGTTCACATGGTGGATGTATCGGATAAAGACGTTACCGGGCGGGTGGCCATCGCCAAAGGTTCGGTAAAAATGAAACCCTCAACGCTTGATCTGATCGAGCAGGGACAGGCAGCCAAGGGAGATGTGCTGGCTGTGGCGCAAACAGCAGGAATCCTGGCGGCCAAGAAAACCCCTGAATTGATACCTTTATGCCATCCTTTGCACCTAACCAACATCGGACTGCAGTTCGAATTGAATAAAGCCAAAAGCACGGTGAACATCACGGCCACTGTCAAGGCTACTGAGAAGACAGGGGTGGAAATGGAGGCGCTCACCGCCGTGGCGGTGAGCGCGCTGACCATCTACGATATGTGCAAGGCCGTGGATCGGGGAATGACCATCGATAACATTCGACTGGTTCAAAAAAGCGGGGGCAAGAGCGGAACGATCACTCTGGAATAGCAAACAGGAGTCGGAAATAACTGATAGGAGTGATCCCATGTGATCTCATGCTGGGGAAGCCACCCTCTCCCCTCGAGAGACAGCGATTTCAGAGGGTGCAGGGACGCTTCCCCGCCGGGGGCCTGCCCTCGACCTGATCGGGGGTTCGGGGGTGTCCCCCGCTATCTGCTAATCTCCCCCCAAGATTGGGGGACAGGGGGTTGATACAGATTTTATGAAAATAGCTAGAACCATCGCCGAAATGAAGGAAATGAGACAGCAGCTGACGGGAACGGTGGGCTTTGTTCCCACCAT
This sequence comes from Dehalococcoidia bacterium, assembly GCA_028711995.1. NCBI lineage: Bacteria > Bacillati > Chloroflexota > Dehalococcoidia > Dehalococcoidia bacterium. The sequence goes on from JAQTRE010000071.1 coordinate 9,312, forward strand.
GGGCTATTTGCACGAAGGGCATACCACTCTGGTTCGTGTGGCAAGGTCGGAAAACGACGCCGCGGTGGTCAGCATCTTCGTCAATCCGACTCAGTTTGGTCCCAAGGAAGACTTTGCGAAATACCCCCGCGATACCGAACGCGACCTGGCTATGCTGGAGAAGGTGAAGACTGATATCGTCTTTATGCCGGAAGTAACGGACATGTATCCGGCAACGTTCAATTCCTGGGTGGTGCTGGAAGGAATTACCGGGAAGCTGGAAGGGGCGTCGCGCCCCGGCCACTTCAAAGGCGTAACCACCGTAGTAGCCAAGCTTTTCAACATCACTGAGCCCACCCGGGCCTACTTCGGGCAGAAGGACGCTCAGCAATTACTGGTTATCCGCAAGATGGTCGCCGACCTTAATATGAATCTGGACGTCATCACTGTTCCCACGGTCCGAGAGCCGGATGGACTGGCCATGAGCAGCCGAAACGTTTATCTCAACCCGGTGGAACGCCAAGGCGCTCTGGTTTTGTGGAAATCGCTCCAACTGGCACAAAAGCTGTGGGATAGCGGCGAGAGAGACGGAGAACAAATACGGAGCCAGATGATCGGCTTCATTCAGAATGAACCCCTGGCGCAAATCGATTATATCAGCGTGGCTGATACCGAATCCCTGGAGGAACTCAAGAAGTTGGCCCAACCCCCGCTGGTGTCTCTGGCGGTCCGGTTTGGCAAGACCCGGTTAATCGATAACAAGATATTGGAGGGACCCGCTTGAAGATACTGGTAGCCAACGATGATGGAATACAAGCCGATGGTTTATGGGTGCTGGTTGATGCGCTCAGGCAAGTCAGCGAAGTGGTGGTGGTGGCTCCCGATCGCGAACAGAGCGCGGTCGGCACATCGGTCACCCTCCATCATCCCCTGCGAATGAAGAAAATCGAATCCCGCATTGTACGAGGGATCGAAACCTATTCGGTCGAGGGAACGCCCGCCGATAGCGTAATCCTTGGCCTCAAACTGGTGGCGCCGGGCGGTGTGGACCTAGTTATCTCCGGAATCAACGAAGGATTGAACATGGGCAGCGATGTCTTCATCTCCGGAACAGTCGGCGCTGCCTTTCAGGGCAACTTCTATGAGACCCCCGCCATCGCTATTTCCACGGCGATTTCGGACTCCAAGACGCGGTTTGATGTTGCCGCAACAGTTGCCAAACTCCTGGTGATGAATATCCAGCAAAAGGGCTTGCACCCCAAGTCTCTGCTGAATGTCAATGTCCCCAACATTCCGCTCGACCAGATTCAAGGCGTTGAACTGACCCGTCTGGCAGGAAGGAAATACCAGGACGAGATCAAGAAAGGGCACGATGGAAAGAGAGACTATTACTGGATCGTCAGGGGCGAGTCCATCTGGAAAGAGACGAAAGGAACCGATATCTGGGCCATAAGACAAAACAGGGTTTCCATCACTCCTCTTCTGGGCAACATCACCAACTCGAGCCTGTTTCACCCCCTGCAAGAACTGTGCTCTTCGCTCTCCCGGGAACTGCGTCCTGCGGGATGTTGAACACAAGCTTCGGCTTAATCCGGTAAGTTTCCTCGGTTCCGGAAACAGTCAGCCTGTTATATCACCTGTTTCCGGAACCCTTCTTATCTCATCCTTCAAGATTCATCGAGCGGATAGTATCCCTCTTTGGTGTGCACTTCCCTTCCGGTGAGAGGGGGATTGAAAACACAGATCATCCGCATATCCTCAAAGGCGGTCAGATAGTGCCGCTCGTGCCCGTTCAAAGCATAAAGCGTGCCGTCCTCAATGGGATGAACCTGCCCGGTTTCCAAGTCTCTAATCTGACCTCTTCCCGCCACACAATAGACGGCTTCGAGATGATATTTGTACCAGATATACGTCTCGGTTCCGGCATATATAACGGTATCGTGCATGGAGAAGCCCATGGCATCGTTCTTGAGCAACAGGCGTCGGCTGGCCCAGTTGCCGTTCGGGGCCTTCACATCCCTTTCCGTTCCCAGCACCTCTTGCAGTCGGCGGATAATCACAGGAATTTGCCCCCCGCTGCCACTGCCGATCGCTTTTCCTCCACAAGAGCATCCAGAGACTCAGCCAGAATATCCAATCCGCGCCTCAACAACTCCTCTTCTATGACCAGGGGCGGCAACAGTTTCAGAACCTGACGTTCGCTCCCTGAGGTTTCGGTAATCAGTTGCCTCTCAAAGGCTTTCACCGATAGTCCCGCGGCAAAACCGGCGTGCGGAAGCTCCAGTCCCCAAACCATGCCTCTCCCTCGTACCGACATGCCAAGCTCAGGATATTTGTTGGCCATCTCCTGCAGTTTGGCCTGAATTATTTCTCCCTTGTGAGCTATCTCCCGGCTAAGGGTATCATCTCTCCAGTACAGGTTCAGCATTTCTGTCGAGGCCACAAAAGCCAGGTTATTGCCCCGGAAGGTGCCGGTGTGTCTTCCCGGTTCCCATAGATCCAGTTCAGGCCGTATCAAGAGGATTGCCATCGGCAAGCCGCCGCCAATGGCCTTGGACAGACAAACGATATCGGGTGTAATCCCGGCTTCTTCAAAGCTGAAAAATCGCCCTGTGCGCCCATTGCCTACCTGAATATCATCGACGATCAACGCGATATCTTTCCTTTTGCACAAGGACTCCATGTCTTTCAGCCACTGAGAGCTGGCAACGTTGATTCCGCCTTCACCCTGCACCGTCTCTACGATCACGGCTGCGGGTAAGTCCACGCCACTGCTGGTGTCTCGGATGAACTTTTGTATATAGTCGACAGTATTGATGCCCTCTCCCAGATAACCATCAAAAGGCATGTGATCTATATTGATCCTCCACCCATAAGCCACATCGCGATATTTGTCGTTGCCGGTTGCGGCAAGAGCGCCGAGGGTATGTCCGTGATAGCCGTTGGTGAAAGAGATAATATTGGCGCGTCCTTTAGCCATGCGCACCAATTTCAAAGCCGCCTCAACTGCATTGGTGCCGGTGGGACCAGTAAACTGGACCTTATAATCCAGATTGCGCGGGGCCAGAATCACCTCACGAAACGTCTCCAGAAAACGAATTTTAGCAGATGTTGCCATATCCAGGCTGTGGACCACTCCATTGCGCTGCAAATACTCGATAATAGCCTTGTTCACAGCGGGATGGTTATGGCCGTAATTCAAGACCCCGGCCCCGGCGAAGAAATCGATGTACTCGTTTCCTTGCTCATCGCGCAGCAAAGCGCCTTCGGCGCTGTCAAATATTACCGGGAATGCGCGGACATAGCTCCTGACATTGGACTCTATTTCTTCGATGACACTCATCGTGTTACCCCTGTTCTGGTTTTTGAATTCCTTTTTCTCAATCATGTGCGTCTTCTCCTTGCGATTATTAGTCAGAATGTAATGGTAAACAATATCTCGCCTTCGTGCGACGGATCTTCAAAATGATCGACCCTCAAAAATTCCGATGTCTCAAGGCTCGCTTGATGCCTTTGGGTAAACCCTCTGAAAAGCGCCTGTGAGGGTTGGTTGGAAGGGGAGACTGTTGTTTCCATAGTACGAATCTTGTGATGGTGCAACTGCTTGATCAACCATTCCAGCATACTGGAAGCAATCTGACGGCCCCTGAAATCAGGATCAACGGCCACCTGCCACACAAAAATGCAATCCGGCTGACGAGGCCTGAGGTAAGCCGATATAAAACCAACAACCCTGCCTTCAGACTCAGCAACAACGCAGGTATCGGCAAAATCCCGACACAGGATGTAATAGTAATAGGCCGAGTTCAAATCCAAAGGAGGGCATGATCTGATCAGCTTGAAGATCGATAGCCCTTCAAGAAAATATGGATGGCGTAGCTTTGTTTCTTCATTGTTCATCGGGTATCCGCGGTTGGGGAAATTGACTTCTTCGAGGAAATATGTGAGTATTTGTTTACTAACATCCTAACAGATTCTCATTCTAGAGTCAATTTGAACATGTGCATCAACCTGTGGATTCTCTATGGGAGAGGGGTAACACAGGCTCGGAGCATCGCTTAAAAAAGTCCACTGATTAAGGGGCCTCCTGGTTGAAATTGCTGCTTATAGACGCTAAGCTTTATTCATGAGGATCATTGTCAGGCAGTATGTCATGATTCAAAAGAGATTTTGGTGAAACAAGGGTTAAAGATTAGAGGCCCCAGTCCACGGGGCTTTCTCATGTATCCATGGAACACGCTATTCCGGCTCTCAGATGATGCTGCCGGAATCGTTTTAGCCGCAATCATCGGGATTTGCGCAGGGTTTGGCGCGCTGGCCTTCTGGAAGACCATTGAGTTCTTCAGTTGGCTTTTCTTCAATCAGGGCGCCGAGGGATTCAGCTTTCTGGGTGATCACTATGTGATCATCCTCCCGATGCTTGGCGGACTTGTTTTTGGACCGATCGTCTACTTCCTGGCACGGGAGGCCAAAGGTGAAGGCCCCCCTGAAATCATAGAGGCAATCGCTACCAGAGGCGGACATATCCGCACCCGAGTGGCTGCAACTAAGATTCTGGCATCCTCGATATGCATCGGCAGTGGCGGCGCCGTGGGACGTGAGGGCCCCATCGTTCAAATCGGCGGCTCGATAGGCTCCGTCATCGGTCAGTGGTTCAGAGTTCCGGAGCGATGGCTCGAAACCATGGTGCTCTGCGGCGTAGCCGGAGGAGTTTCGGCTACCTTCAATGCCCCGATTGCCGGGGCCTTCTTTGCCCTGGAGGTGATCCAGCGGCGCATCATAGCTCGGAATGTAGGTTTTGTCATCCTGAGTTCGGTGATGGCCGCCATTGTTGCCAGAGCGTTCATCTTTACTGAAGACAGACCCACTGCATTTGTGGTGCCGGAATACAGTATGGAGAACAATCAGGAGATTCTGCTCTACCTTCTTCTCGGTCTGATCACAGCCCTTGTGGCTTTGGCTTTTATGAGATTCTTTTACAAAACGGAGGACGCCTTTGCGAAACTGAATACGCCCATGTATCTGAAACCTGCGGTGGGAGGCCTGGTTGTGGGAGTGTTGGGTTTTATTTCACTTCGATATGTGTCTACCGGCGGCTTTTCGGCAGATATCTTCGGGGTTGGATATGGCAATCACTATGCGGCAGGAGGGGAGTTTCTGGGGGCAGGTCCTATAGATGGCATCCTCATGGGCCAGGCTGGCGCAATCGTGGTACTGGCTTTGCTGGCGCTGAAGGTACTTGCCACCTCAGTAACGCTGGGCAGTGGTGGGAGCGGAGGGGTGTTCGCACCCTCCCTTTTCATGGGTGCTGCGGTGGGAAGCGCCTGCGGCAGCCTTTTCCAAGAGATATTCCCCAGCGTCACCGGTCCGGTCGGCGCTTATGCCCTTGTGGGAATGGCCGCTTTTTTTGCTGTTGTTGTTCAGGGTCCTATTACGGCAATCATCATGCTTTTCGAACTGACCCGGGGCTATGAAATGATTCTTCCGGTGATGGCTGCTGTGGTCATAGCAGTCATCGTTGCCCGCGCTTTCAGCAGAGAAAGCATCTATACCATTCGGCTCAAGCGCAAGGGGATCGATTTAAGAGCCCTGGAGGAGCGCGATGTAATGCGGACCACAAGGGTCTCCGACGTTATGGTTCGGGATTTCCATTCCGTCCCGCCGGAAATGCCCGTTACTCAGTTGCTCAAACAGATGGAAGAAGAGGGTGAACTTGGATTTCCGGTGATCAATGAAGACAATCATCTGGTAGGCATCGTCTCCCTCAGTGATGTTCATGCAATTACCAGGCAGGAAGGTACCGACGTTACCGTATTAACTGTTGCCGATATCGCCACGACGCGAACTCTGATCGTAGCCTCTCCGGATCAAACGCTTCATGAAGTGTTGCTGCAACTTGGCGCTAAAGAGGTCGGCCGCATCCCTGTCGTCGACCGAAAGGACCCGAGCCGGTGCCTGGGAATCATTCGGCGGCACGATATCGTGCGGGCTTATATTCACGAAGTAAGCCGGTCATCGCACCCTCAACCACACCCTCAACCACACCATTCTTAGCCCTTGGGTAGGATCATTGGTGCTCGGTATGCTTTGATGAATGACCTGATCTCTGCCCCTTACCGGACTGACCCTCATGAAGCGGATGGTGAGGCTTTCGTTTCCTCAGTACTGGGCTTCTCAGCCCAAGACAGCGCGCGTTCCAGTTCATCGTCATTTCCCGAAAGGATCAGGACATCATCGGCCTGAACAACCTCCTTCAGATCCGGCGACACAATCACCTCTTTCCCGCGCTTAACCAGCAGCACCGCCACTTTAAATTTGCCCTTCCATCCCAATTGAAGCTGAGAGAACGATTTCCCCACAAAGGGGCTCGGCGCGATTAACTTTACAACGCCATAATTGGCCGCAACTGACACGTAATCGGATACATCACTCAAGACCAATCCGTGGGCTAACGCAACCCCCATTTCGTGTTCAACATAAACCACCTTGTTCACGCCAATCTTTTGAAGAATGGCTCCGTGCAGCTTGGTATCTGCCCTGGCAACAATATAACGGACTCCCAGTTGCTTCAGTATGATGGTCACGAGCAC
>JAQTRE010000072.1 GCA_028711995.1 Dehalococcoidia bacterium
CTCCCCGCAGCGGATGGTCACGAACTGCCCGGGCCGGAAATCGGCGGTGATCTCAGGGGCATCGGCCCAGATCAAGAAGACCTCGGGCATCACGCGAGCAGAGGAGATTATGGATGCTTTGATCTGTTTCATTGGTTCCATTATACAGTAGGGGCGAAGCATTTCCGATAGCAGGAAATGCTTCGCCCCCTCACCGATCAATCAGTTCACCACAATCGCCTGGCTCAGGCTTTCTCCCTTGAGTTCCGGTTGGTAATAGGAGTAGGCCGTCGAGGCAACGCCCTTGGCTTTTACAGGATACATCGCCTGGACATCGAAGCTGAAGGATATCTTCTCACCGGCTTTCATGTTCTCGATGTAGAAGATCACCTTCCGCCCCGCCACGTCGTAGCGTTTGAATTTCTTATTGTTTTCCACTACCGCAGCCACAGTGTCAGTCACGGGAGCAAACCCGGTGGGAACGGAGATATCCACCACCACCATCCCGGCTTCCATTTCCAGCCCCATCTCCTTGGGCGGGTTGAACTCCACCGTCGCTGAGACTTTCACTTTGTCATTCACTTCCACCTCGGTGGCATCGTAACTGACGTTCACTTTCATCACCGGCTCTGTTACCTGATCCACCTCCGGCAGATTGAACCGCTTCACCAACTGGGCAATGGCTTCTCCCTTGCCAGCTGTAAGAACCTGAATCTCCTTATCGACCGGGACATCGATGATCTGAAGCACATCGAAATTCTCCGGCGTGATCTTGATTTCTTTATCCGGTCCGGCGCCTGTCACGATCACTCGCAGGTCAACGTCCGCCCTCGCGCCGCTGGCCTGCTCGGTCAAGGCTTGCAATGCCACGACCGTGTCCTGGGTAGAGCCATATCCGCCGTAGGCATTGCGCTGGGAGACTAGCCACTTGGCTGCTCTGGAGGTGTTGAAAGCGTCGCCATGCTTGGTGAGCGCCAGTGTGGCATAGGCAGTGGTCTCGACGACGGCGCTCTGGTTCTGAGGAGGCATCCATGGTCGAGCAACCCCTTGTTTCTCCATGGGAACGATCTCGACCTCATTACCCCAGTGCAGGCCGTTTTCGTCTGCTTGAGCCATGTCCATCAGTTTGTCATGTGCAGTATTTTTGAGTCCGCTTCCGGCAAGCTCCAGGGCATAGGCGGTCAATGCCAGTGTGTACGCATCATCCATTTCGTCCAGCCGACCCTCAAGGTAGCGCACCGCCTTGCCCGAGGCGCTCTTTTCCGAATTCTCCATCAGCGCAATGGCCACATAGGCCGTGAGGGCATCCTTGCCCTGAAGTCCGCCCAGTAGTTCCTGGTGATGAAGGAATCCAACGGACTCGAAGGAGCCATCGGCCTTCTGATGGGAGGTGATCCACTGCTGAGCCTCGCTCAGAATGGCATCGTCGATATAGATCAAGCCTTTGGCCTGGGCAAAACTCTTGAGGACAAAGGCGGTGAGCCACAGGCTGCCCGATTCATCCTGCTCGCCGAAAGCAGAGAAACTGCCGTCGCGGTGCCGATAAGTTAATTCTCGCTGGTAGCCGGTGATCATCAGTTTCTCGGCTTTGGCCATGATCTCCGGTTTGATCTGCCCCGATTCCTGGAGGTACTTGGTGATGAACACATCGGGAGCAAAGACGATCATGTTCTGTTCTCCACAGCCATAGGGCATCTGCAGGAGTTGGTCCAGCCCGTCGATGGTCTGGGTCAAAAAGCTGGCGGTGACGGCCAGATACGCTCGCCCGGAATCTTCTACCACCAGTGCGGGAATGGAGGTATCCAGCGTCTGGGAGGTTCCGGCGGAAAGGGTGATGTTTTGAACCTCTTCACGGGCCACGCCTTCCGGCTCCACGATGACGGTCTTGATGGCGGCATCGGCGGCCTGGGTGCTCTGGGCGGTGATCTTGATCTGGTTGATCCCCAAAGCTCTGGGTCTGATCATGAACTCCACCCCACCGACTTCGTTGGGCGCGATCTCCACCGATTGCGACGCTTCGTCCAACAGGTCAAACCAGTCAGACTGATCGATCTTCACCACAACCTTCTGGGTCTCGTTCAGGTAATTATAGATGGCCACTTTCACCGGAAACTCCTCGCCGCGGATGGAGGAATACGGCAGGTCGATGCTGAGGAAGAACGGCTGGAAAGCCTTCAGTTGAGCTTCGCCGATTCCCAGACCCTTCTCCTTGGAAAGCGCTACGGCGCGCAGCACCCAGGTGGTGATGCTGTCAGGAACCGTGGCATTGACAGAAGCCTTGCCTTTGGAATCGGTGGTGACGTCCTGCCACAGCCAGGTCTCCGGGAAGAACTGCCGAACGCGCTGGACTTCGGCCAAGCTTTCACTCGCAGTTTCGGTGGGAGATGGAGCAGCCGATGGTACAACCATCTCTTCGGCATTAGCAAACCCTTGTCCTTTGATCATGACCCCGCCATCTGCCCAGGCTCGCACGGGGCTTTGGTATTCCTTTCCTTCCGGAACCTTCTGATTGCTGAGCACTATCACTCCGGCATCGCTGAATGTCTCGCTGGCACCTCGAGTGGCGATATCGGAATAGATATTGACTTCGTGCAGCTCCACCTGCGGCTGCATATAGAGCCTTTCCAGTTCATCGAAGACTTGCTGCAGGTTAAGCCGATTCTCCGCCAGAATGAACACCGACTTATCCACCGCCACGATGCCCACCTTGGATTGGCCATCACTCTGGACATCGATGGTGATTTCATCGCCGGGCTTGGCCTCATCTGTGGAGAAATCAACCGTTACCGCATTGGGGTAACGGGCATCGATGCTGAAGGGAAGATAGTCAGCAGCCACCTCGCTGTTGGGCAGGATTTGGTAGACCAGCAGCCTGGCCGATGGCGCCATCTGAGGGGTGGCCATAACAGAAATCTCGTTGTCTTGAGTGTAAGCGCTGAAAACCACCTTGTCGCGGGAGACGACCTCATAGTAGAAGTTGGTCGCTTCCCTGGTGGAATATACTTTAAACACCACATTCTGTCCTACCTGAGGGATGCCCTGGCTCACCTGCTCCAAATGGATGAAATTCCCCGTAGGAGAATAGCCTGCCTCAACGGTCCGGGTAGCTTGAGCGGGTTGCCGGGACGATATGGGTGTGAGCTCTAAGGCTTCTATCTGGAGGGCGGTGGCTTTCTCGGGCGGAGTGAAGGAAAGGATGGCTTTTCCGCCTTGTGTTTTCACCGGAGTGGTGTCTTTTTTGAACTGATCGAAGTCTTTATCGACATAAGTTACCGTCACCTGAACGAGCGCATCGGTCAGCTGGTTATCCGGCGTCTCGGTGACGATAAGGAAATTGAAGGGCAATGTGGGCTTGAACACTATGCTTTCCGGGATGATCTGAACGGTGAGAGGCGACTGGGCGATGGTGAACATCCGAGTCGTCTTCTCCTGATAGCCGGTGGATTGCTCCCTGACGGTGACATCGAGGGTCACATTTCCCATGCCGCGGGCTTCCGGAACTCCGGCAACGTACTGGACGGCCGGGATTTCGAATTGCGTCTGGCCGTCGATCTCCTTGGTTACGGTGGCATACTCTTCCCACTTGCCGACGTATCGGGAAGCGACGATCTCCAGTTCTCCCTTGACCGGCTTGCCGAAGCTGTATTCGGCGGAGATGGTTCCCTTGATCGGCTCATCGATCAGATACCACTCTTTGGGGAGGTCCACTGTGACCTCATACTTCGGCAGCACGTATTCTTCCACCCGCACATCGAGCTGAGTTTTCGATTCGCCGACGGCGGCATTGATCTTCCACGTGCCCAGATTGGGTTCATCGGAGATAGGCAGATCGAGAGTGGCCATGCCGTAGTCGTCGGTTTTAACTTCCTTGCGGAATATCTTGATCCCCTTGGCATCCAGAACGTCCACGATGATGGTCTCGCTCAGGGGCCGGAGGTCTGAGTTGAGGGTGATCGCCCGGATGTGAAGGGTCTGGGCGGGTTTGTAGATGGGCTTGTCGGTTTCCAGGAAGACCAGCAGGCTCCTTTTTACCTGGATGCTGGCCTGCTCATCGAAGTCCGAACCTTTGACCCGAAGCTGGTAATCGCCTTCGAGAAGGCTTGAAGGGACATTGATCTCGATTTGGCCTTTGCCGATCACCTGCTCTTTGGCCGAGGCAACCGACTTGCCGTCGCTGAGGAGGTCGACGGATACGGTGTCGCGGGTGAGCTGGCCTTGTTCTCCCAGCAGGGTGAAGGTGACGGCGGCGTTCTCGCCGATGTGCAGCGTCTTGGGTGCTATAGCGATATAGCTGGCGACGGATACGCTGGCAACCTTGGGTTTTGCTGCTGATCCGCAACCCAGGACAGTTGGGGCCAGCAGTACCAGAATGAGTGTGGCAATGACGGCTAGGTTTCGTTTCATAGATGCCCTCCTTGGGTAGCGCTTGTATTTATAAGACGCTGCCGCAAAAGAAAATGCTCAGGAATGGGCCGCTGAAACTGGATTGAAGCGGGGGGAAGGCCTACCTCCCGTATTTGAATTTGGCATAGAGGAGGGTGATGATAAGGCTTGCGGCAACGGCGTTCCAGAGGATAACCGGGAAAAGGCCTTCGGCTATCCCGTAACCGAGCCAGATCAACAGACCAATCAAGAGCGAGGCAGAAAAGGCGAGACTGATTTCGCGAGCGCTCTTCAACTTGAAAACCCGCAGGATTTGGGGAATAAAACTGAATGTGGTGAAAGCCCCGGCGATCCAGCCCAAAGTTTCTGCTCCTGACACGCCTCAACCCTCCTTGAGTCTCTGTTCAGGAACAAGTATAGCAGGTTGCTCCGGGTATTTCCTGCTTGTTCCGTTTCCACTGGAGCCGTGCCGGAATGCTTCGCCCCTGCATTCCAAAAGGTGTCATTCCGGGCCTGACCCGGAGTCTAAGTATGTCCAGCGAGCCTCATTGCTTGGCCATGTACTCAATCAGGTCGACCACGCGGCAGGAATAGCCCCACTCGTTGTCGTACCAGCTCACCAGCTTGAAGAAGGTGTTGGAGAGCCCGATCCCCGCCTTGACATCGAAGATGGAGCTCAGTGGGCAGGTGATGAAATCGCTGGAGACCACCTCTTCATCAGTGTAGCCGAGGATGCCTTTCATTTCGCCTTCGGAGGCAGCCTTCATGGCGGCGCAGATTTCCTGATAGCTGGTTTCCTTCTGGGTACGCACGGTCAGGTCGACCACGGAGACATCGGCGGTAGGTACCCGGAAGGACATGCCGGTTAGTTTGCCCTTCAGTTCGGGCAAAGCTAGGCCAACGGCTTTGGCCGCGCCGGTGGAACTGGGGATGATATTCATGTAACCGTTGCGGCCGCCGCGCCAGTCCTTCTTGCTGGGGCCATCCTGAGTGGGCTGGGTGGCAGTGACGGCGTGAATGGTGGTCATCAGCCCTTCCAGAATGCCGAACTTGTCGTTGACCACCTTGGCAATCGGAGCCAGACAGTTGGTGGTGCAGGAAGCATTGGACACCACAATGGCATCCTTTTTGAGTGTCTTCTCGTTCACGCCCATGACAATCGTGGGCACTTTGTCAGTGCTCTTGGTCGGGGCAGAGATCACCACGCGCTTGGCACCGGCGGTCAGGTGTTTGGCGGCGCCATCGAAATCGGTGAACAGGCCCGTGGATTCGACAACGATATCCGCACCCAGGTTGCCCCAGGGCAGCTCTTCCGGGTTGCGCACCGCGAAGCACGGAACCCTCTTGCTGCCCACAACGATATTTTCGCCATCGGCTTTCACCGGGAGGTCAAACTGTCGATGGGTGGAATCGTACTTCAGTAAGTAAGCCAGGTTATCGGCCGGGACCAGATCGTTGATGCCGACCACTTCGATGTTCGGGTTCTTGGCCGCGATGCGGAAGACCAGACGGCCGATGCGCCCGAATCCGTTGATTCCGATTTTAGTTGCCATGGATGAACCCTCCCTCAATTGTATTTTGTGTCCTAATGATAGTGACTCAAAGTAAATGATGTCAAGGCAAATCCACGGACGCTTTGATTAAGCGCCGATCAACCCCCTGACCCCGGCCGGAGAAAATGTTCCACCCCCTAATCGAAGGCCACCCAGTGGTTGTTTGTTTGGTCAGTGTCTTGCTTTTGTCTTTTCTATGCTCTCCTTCGACAAGCTCAGGGCGAACGGGGAGAAGGGTTCCGTTCGTGCTGAGGCTCTCGAAGTATGAACGGATGGCGTCATACCCTGCCGCAATAGCCAGTCCAAATAGCTTAGACCCTCGCATAGAAAGCGTGCCCGTCCCGGACGAACGTTCTGACTTTCTTCTCGATTACCAGCGCCTCAAGGTGAGCCAGTGCCTCCGTCACCGCCAATCGCCGATCCACATTCGGCATATCTTCCCAGGCTATCCCTCCCCTGTCCAATCCCCAGGGGACCTTCTGGGCAATCCTATAGGCCGTTTTGGCTTCGTCCTTGATCTGATCCAGAATAGCAGCCGACCTGTCCTTGTGGTGTTTCAAGAGTTCGTCGATCCGTTGGGGAAGATCGGTGAACACATCCTCATGACCGGGCAAGACCAGTTCCACCTCCAGGCCGCGCATAGACTTCAGCGACCGGAGATAGTCGCCAAGAGGATTGCCGGGTGACTGAACGTGGAGGCTGATATTGGGAGAAGTCTGCGGCAGAATATGGTCGCCCGAAAACAGGAGTTTCTTCGACCGTTCATAGAAACAGACATGGCCCTCAGAATGCCCTGGCGTCAAAATCACTTCCAGCTTGAAAAGGCCCGTATCGATGACTTCTCCCCCGGCAATCGTCCTTTCCGGAACCGTCAGCACCACAAATCGCTTGACGGGGATCGAGGCTTTCTGGAGCCGGGGAGACTCACTTTCAGGGACTCCGTGGCGACGAAGCCACTGCCCCATCTGCTCCAGAAGGAGGTCTTCCGATACGTATCTCGATTCGATGAAAGCCTTCTCCGCCTGATGGATGGCGATCTTGGCGCCGGAAAGCTCTTTGTATTTTCCCGCCAGGCCAAAGTGATCGGGATGAACGTGGGTAATCAGGATCAGGCGGATATCCTTGAAACCGAGGCCTGTATCCTTGAGCTGTCTCTCGAAAGCCTCAAACGACCCTCGCGCATTCCATCCGGTATCGATGAGCGTCCACCCGTCAGTGCCTGCGACTAGATACGTATTCACAAAGCCCAGGGGGCTGTTCGGTATCTGCAGAGGGACCTTGATCTGATGAACGCCGGAAACAATCTCCATCGGCTCACTTTCTCTTCAGGTTCATGTAGGCGAACAGGCCGGCATATCGGGCGTTGGAACCCAGTTCTTCCTCGATGCGGAGGAGCCGATTATATTTGGCGACACGCTCGGAGCGGCAGGGAGCGCCGGTTTTGATCTGTCCGGTGCTCAGGCCTACGCAGAGGTCGCTGATGGTGGTATCTTCCGTCTCGCCGGATCGATGGCTGATTACAGCGGTCCAGCCGGCCCCTCGCGCCATCTCGATGGCCGACCGGGTCTCGGTCAGGGTTCCGATCTGGTTCAGCTTGATCAGCGCTGAATTGCTCGCCTTCTGCTGAATTCCCTGGGAAATCCTCTGAATGTTGGTGACGTAAAGGTCATCGCCGACCACTTGCACCTTCGGACCGATCTTCTGGGTGAGGAGCTGCCAACCCTCCCAGTCGTCCTCGGCCAGGCCATCTTCGATGCTGATAATCGGATATTGGGAGGTCAGATCGACGTAATAATCGACCATCTCGGCACTGGAGAGTTTTCGGCCTTCCTTGGCGAGATCGTACTGGCCCTCTTTGTAGAACTCGGTTGATGCGGTATCGAGGGCAATGAAGCACTGGTCTCCGGGTTTGTACCCCGCCGCTTCGATGGCATTCAGGACCATCTCCACCGCGGCTTTGTTCGAAGGCAGGGCCGGAGCGAAGCCTCCCTCATCTCCTACTGCCGTGGTTAGCCCCTTGTCCTTGAGCAGTTTTTTGAGGGCATGATAGATTTCCGTCCCCATTCGCAGGGCCTCTGCGAAAGTGGGTGCTCCGGCCGGGACGATCATGAACTCCTGAAAATCCACCGAGTCCTCAGCGTGTTTTCCGCCGTTGAGGATGTTCATCATCGGCACGGGCAGGAGATGAGCATTGTCCCCGCCGAGATAGCGATATAAGGGGAGTTTGGATGAGTTGGCGGCTGCGTGCGCGACGGCGAGCGATACCCCCAGGATGGCGTTGGCCCCCAGATTGGATTTTGTGGGCGTGCTATCGAGCACCAGCATGATCCGGTCGATCTCCTCTTGCGCCGTGGCCGGCTTCCAGATGAGGGCCGGAGCGATTTTCTCATTGACGTTGGCCACCGCCCGGAGGACACCTTTGCCGTTGTATCGGCTCTTGTTTCCATCGCGAAGCTCCAGCGCTTCATGGGAGCCGGTGCTTGCCCCGGAGGGCACCGCCGCCCGCCCGATGCTTCCATCGGTCAGTCTCACTTCCACCTCGACGGTGGGATTTCCCCGGGAGTCGAGGATTTCCCGGGCTTTGATTTTATCGATTTTCATTTGTTCTCCTTTTTCCCTCCCTCTAATCCCTCCCACAAGGGGAGAGGGTTAGGGGGTGATAGCTTTCAATGCCTTTTGAACCGCATCCTTGGCATCTTCGGCGATGATGATCGAATCGTCCGCTTTTCCTTTTCTTGAAATCTCCCAAGTATTCAATCCGATGACCGGAACCCCTCTTTTGAGGGCATGCCCGATCTCGGAGAGGGTGCCGTATTCGCCGTCGATGGCGATCAAAGCCTGGGCCGACTTGATGATGACCACATTGCGCATCTCTCCCATCCCGGTGACAATGGGAATATCTACATAAGGATTGGCGTCGGATCGATCATTTCCGGGCAGAATCCCGAGGGTCTGTCCGCCCGCTTCTTTGGCTCCTCGGCAGACTGCCTCCATCACTCCTCCCAGTCCGCCGCAGATCACCGTAGCCTGCTGCGTTGCCAGTTCTCGGCCGACTTCTTCGGCCAACTTGGCCGCTTTCCGGGAGCATTTGCTTCCGCCGATTACTCCAATCACCATTTATTGCCTCAAAAAATCCAGAGCCAGCCGGTTAAACTCCTCGGCCCTTGACCGATGGGGCGCATGCCAGCCTCGTTTGAAGATGTGAAGTTGAGAGTTCGGCAGCCGCTTGTGGGCCTGGTAGGCCAGTTTGACCGGCATGTATCCATCCCACTGGCCCCAGCAAATCAAGGTGGGAGCCTTGATCTCCCACAGTCTATCCATGAAAACTTCATGAACCTCGCCGTCTCCGCCGCCGGTCATCGTTGAATAGTAGGTCTCATCTTTCTTTAAGCGGGCTACGGTTTTGAAAATACCCAGAAGCGCTTTCCCCAGGGGGGTGAGATCGTTCGAAAGCCCTGCGGTATCGATCAGGACGAGCTTTTCCACCTTCTCCGGGTGGTTCAGCGTGTAGGCCAGGGAAATTCCGCCGCCCAGGGAATGTCCGATGATGCTCATGCGGTCCAATCCAAGGGTTGCCGTAAAATCATCGAGGAATTCGATGAACAGCTTTTGGGTGTAGCGTATTTTGGGCTTGTCGGTCTTGCCATAGCCCACCAGGTCCGGCGCATAAATTTGGTAGTGCTGAGCCAGGGGTTCGAGATTAGGAGCCCAATCATTTTCAACCGTGGCCGCTCCCCCGCCATTGACGAGCAGCAGCGGCAAACCTTCCCCGCCAACAAGATAGTGCGTGTTAACATCCTTGACCTTGATCCACTTGCTTTCTATTTTCGGTGCCATATTCGATCCATATTCTGATATGAGGCGATCTCTGATTCAGTGTTCATTATCCTCAAGAGGTCTCTGCATCATTCGATTCGAAATTTCCCTCAGTTACTTGGCTCGCGGGTGCGAACTTTCATAGACTTTACGGACGTGCTCATCGGTGAGGTGCGTATAGATTTGAGTGGTGGAGATATTGGCGTGTCCCAGAAATTCCTGAAGCTCGCGCAGGTTCATCTTTCCGCTGTGGAGCAAGTGGGAGGCGATGCTGTGGCGAAGGGTATGGGGCGTAAGCTCATCCTCAATTCCAATTGCCGCGCCGTAGTTTTTCAAGATGAGCCAGAAGCCTTGTCGCGTAAGCCTCTGTCCCCGGTGATTAACGAACAGCGCTTGCTCGTCATCAATCACGATCTGCGGGCGAGCATCCTGAATATAGGCGGTCACATCCCTGATGGCCTGCTCGTGGATGGGAATGATTCGCTCCTTGGAGCCCTTGCCAAAACAGCGCACAAAGCCGTCATCGAGATTGACGTCATGGACGTCAAGGGAGACCAGTTCGGTGACCCGCATTCCAGTGGCATAAAGGAGTTCCAGCATCGCCTTATCCCTTTTTGCTTCCGGAGTGGAGTGCTTGGAAGGCTGAGCCAAAAGCGCTTCCACCTGCGATACGGAAAGCGTTCGGGGCAATGGCTTGCCCAGCTTGGTGCTGCCGAGATTCTCGGTAGGGTCCTTTTTAACAATGCCTTCCCGGACCATGAAGTCGAAGAGCGATCTTGCCGCCGCTATCTTGCGGGCAACGGTGGCCGGAGCATATTCCCGCTCCCGGAGTTCCAGGATATGGCTCAGAAGCAAGTCTCGATCGATGGCGGACCAGTCATCGGGGGGACTCCCTTTTTCGGAGAGCTTCGCTGTTGCAAAGACGGCGAACTGCCGCAAATCGTTCCTGTAGGCGACGATGGTGTTCTGAGAAAACCCCTTTTCTACGGAGAGGAAATTCAGAAAGCTCTCGATCTGGGTGTTCATGGAGCCCTCCTTTGCGCTAAATGAGACTCATATATCAGGGGTGCGTTATGCGGCACTTGATGTGAGCTTCTGGCTGGTTGAATTCTAGCAAACTGGAGTTTTATTGTAAAGTACCAGTCGCTGCCACTACTGTCCTTACGGAAAGCCGTAGAACATCCAAGCATTTCCTTCTGGATTCGAGGTTGCCACGCCAAAGCCTGTCCTGAGTTGCTCGAAGAGTTAGCAATAACATCCTAAATGTGTTCGGGAAACACACCATTCACCCACTGGCGAAATCCGTGGAACTCTGCTCCTCAGTTTCTTTAATACAGCTGTGCCTACGTGCAGGCTCTTATACAAAATGAGGGCTGATACGGTTCCACCTCAGATTGCGACGTGATAGTCTGAACTGAGATATTCGGCCCAGTCTACCAATGGCCTATTGAAACAGCCTCAGGCTAAGTCTCACCGGAGGTGGATAATGGAAAACGAAAAACGGACACCTCATGAAGTGCCAGAAGATTGGACTGAATCCAAGGCGGTTGCCGAAGCAATGAACAACAAACAGCCACATACGACGGGGGATGAGCAAAGCGTTCCATTCACATCGCTCCCAAAAGAAGCGGAGGCCCTGCGGGAACTGGAAGACAAGTACCACAGCCTGGTAGAGAACTCCATCGATGGAATCGTCATCATTCAGCAGACCGAGGTCAAGTTTATCAATCGGACATGCCTGAAGATATTTGCCTATGAGAGCGAAGACCAGGTGTTGGGGCATCCCTTTGCCGATTTTGTGGCGCCAGAATATCGGCACCCCATGATAGAAAGAGCCAATTTAAGGCAACAGGGAGAAGCCATCCCCGGCCGTTATGAAATCAAGGCCCTGCGCCGGGATGGAACCCTGTTTGATGCGGACCTCTCCATAGGCAGAATCACTTATCAGGGGAAGTGGGCCATCCAGGCCATCATCAGAGATATCACCGAGCGCAAACAGGCGGAGAAAGCACTCCGTCAGAGCGAAGAGAGATATCGTGTCCTGGTCGACAACATTCCGGATATGATATGGATTGCAGAAAGGGACTCGGGCAAAGTCCTTTTTATCAGTCAAAATGCACCAGCTGTCCTGGGCTGCGCAATTGACGAAATAACTCAAACATCCTTTCCTCTCACCGCTGAAAAAGTCCATCCTGATGATCAGGAGAGATTTCGGAAAGCAATGGCCCTGGTGGGTGAGGAAACAAACTCGATTGAAGTGGAATACAGGTCCCGGAGGGATGACGGAGAATGGGTGTGGTTGCACGCCAGAGGGCTCCTGACCTCCCAACAGGATGGGAAACGGCTGCTGCACGGATTGACGTCGGATATTACTGAGCGCAAACAGTCGGAAACGGTAGCCGCCATTCAACGCCGACTGGCTCAGGGCCTGGCTGCCACCGCTATGCTTGATGAGGGAATACGCCTCTGCCTTGACGTGGCCATCGAAGCCTCCGGAATGGACTCGGGGGGGATATATCTTGTCGAGGAGGTCTCGGGAGGGCTAAGGCTGGCATGCCACCGGGGGCTATCAGCCGATTTTATCTCCCGCGTATCATCCTATGAAGCCGATGCCCTCAATACCCGCATGGTGATGAGTGCATCGCCCCTGTTCTCCGAATTTTTGAACCTGGACCCACCGGACGAAGCCAAAACCAGTGAGGGGTTAAAGGCCCTTGCCGTCCTACCCATCGTTCACAAAGGTCGAGTCATCGCCTGCCTCCATGTTGCTTCCCACTCGGTGGATCAGGTGTCCAATCTGGCTCGCAACACGCTGGAGCAAATCACCGGTCATCTGGGAGAAGCCATCGCCCGATTGATGGTGGAGGATGCACTGCAGAAGAGCGAAGAACGATACCGGCTCCACTTCGAGAATATATCCGATGTCATTGCCCGAGTTGATTCGGAGCTCAATCTCCTTGAAATCTCCCCGTCAATCGAAAGGATGCTGGGGTATTCATCCGCTGAGTTGATCGGCAAGAAATACATGGACGCAGGTTTCGCCTCAAAGGAGGTGCAGCAGGAACTGAGGCGCAACATGGACCTCTTCCTGGCTGGCCAGCCGACTGCTTCTGCTCCCGTCTTTGAGCTCCTGCGCAAAGATGGAACGGGTATATTCGTCGAACTGAAGATGTCACCAGTGCTCAAAGGTGGAAAGGTATCGTCGTATATCGCTGTCGTCCGCAATATCACCACCCGTAAGCAATCAGAGCAAGAACTTCTCCGCAAGAATCGGATCCTCACTGCACTGAGTGAAATCGCCGCTACGACGAGACAGTCCCACGATATCAACCAGATTCTGAACGATTCCCTGTCGAAGGTGATGGAAATCATCGATATGGAAATGGGAGCCATTGCCCTGATTGCTGAGGAAAATGAGGTCGCGATCGAAATCCTCCAGGGTTTCCGCCCCGAGTTCAGAGAAAAGGCAGCAACCGTGAAAACAACGGAGGGAATCACCGGACTCATCCTTCAATCCGGACAATCGGTCTTCATAGAAGATCTGCCAACCGATCCCAGAATCTGCATGGAGGATGCCATCCGGGATGAGGGATTGAAAGTCTTTGCCGGGGTACCTTTGAAAGTGGGCAATCGGATTCTGGGAAGGCTTGTTGTCATGAGCCGGAAACCCCGCCAGATTTCCTCTCTGGATGAACAGTTGCTGGAAACTATAGGGAGTCATCTGGGCATTGCCATCGAGAATGCCCGATTGTTTGAAAAGGCTTCCCGGGTCAAGGCGCTGGAGGAACTCGATCGGCTGAGAACCCAGCTTCTGGCCAGCGTGTCTCATGAACTGCGTACTCCTCTAACGGCCATCAAGGGGCTTGCCAGCACCCTGATTCAGCCGGATGTACAGTGGGATCCCGATACACAGAAAGACTTCCTTACGGTTATCAACAAAGAGTCGGACACCCTCAATCACCTGGTGAACGACCTTCTGGAGATGTCACAGCTGGAGACCGGCACCATAAGCCTGGAAAAGACGCCGAGCAGAATCTCTGCCATCGTCAGCCAGCTCAGTGACAAACTCAAAGGATTGGTGGCCAAACATCGCTTTGAGATCAACATTCCGGCCAACCTGCCTTTGATCTATGTCGACGAGGTGCGCCTGGGAGAGGTAGTCATCAACCTGGTTGAAAATGCGGTTTCTTATTCAAAGGAAGGCTCACGGATTACACTCGAAGTAAGTCACGTGGGCAACGAAATCGTAGTGAGTGTCACCGACCAAGGTATTGGCATCCCCAGTCATTATTCCGAGAAGATATTCGAACGATTTTTCAGGGTAGAAAGCGGTGTGGCCCACAGGAGGGGTGGCAGCGGCCTAGGGTTGGCGATTTGCAAGCGGATCATCGAATCACATGGCGGCAGGATATGGGCTGAAAGCAAACCCGGTCAGGGCTCAAACTTCAGTTTCTCACTCCCAGTCCTAGACTCCTTTCCCCAGGTGAATAAATCACTTGCCTAGGTAAGCCAGCCCGCCCAGTATTCGCCTCCCAGGATCAGGATAGACAATCCAACGGTCACCACAGTCACGGCAACACCTACTTTCAGGAACTCAAAGAAACCCACCTGCACCCCTTCCCTAGCTGCGCTTTCAACAACAATAATATTGGCCACGGCTCCGATAATGGTCAGATTGCCGCCCAGGGTCGAACCAGCAGCCAGAGCAATCCACAGCGTATCGCCCGGAATACTCCTGAGTATGGGCAGAACCAACATGGTCAACGGCACATTGCTCACCAGTTGTGAGACCAGCGTGCTGACAATCGATATGGAAGCAATGCCGGAAAAATCAGGGGAAACGACGATCCTTTCGATGAACACATCAAACACACCCTCTTTATGAGCGCCTCCGATCACCACAAACAGTCCGGCAAAGAAAAGCAGCAGCACCCAGTCCACTTCCTTGATGATGGCTGAAGGCTTCTTCGTGCTCACCACCAATACGAGGGCAGCGCAGCTCAGGGCAATCAGGGGCATCTCGAGATCGAGGAAAGAGCTGAGGAAGAAGGCGATTATCACCAATGCCAGGATGGGCACCAGCCTTTTGAGAGCCCGGATATCGTATGTCGGCGGATCGGCAGGTGAGGCAGGGGAATGATCAAAACCCTGATCGAATGTATGGCCATAGAATCTCCCAATGATAAACACCAAAGCAACAGTGGAGAGAATCGAGACGGGTAGAAGATAAAGAAAGAAACGAGTGAATGATATTCCCGAAGTGATGCCGATCAACATGTTCTGCGGATTGCCGACGATGGTGGCCGTGCTGCCGATATTCGAAGCCATCGCCTCGGCAATCAGATAGGGGACCGGGTTTACCTTCTTCTGCCGACAGATCAAGATAGAGGCCGTTTAAGAATAGGGGTTAAGAATACCCTGAAAGAAGTTGACACGGTTTTTGAAACCGACGTTTTGACTTTCAAGTGACATTCTCATAGGTTAAGCCCTCGGTTTTGAGGGTTTGAGCACT
>JAQTRE010000073.1 GCA_028711995.1 Dehalococcoidia bacterium
GGCGAGTTTTCTTTTTCTTATTGGCATAGGCCATGCTGGCAAATGTGGGTCCATTTATCACGGCAGGTCTCCTTGAAGTAGTCTGCCATTATTATCGCATGATTCGGGACTTAATCAGAGATTCCTATGTTAGAGGCTGTAGAGTAAACAAGATCACGTGAACATGTCATACGCTCAGGCACAAACCACCTCAAGGCTATCTGCCTTTCGGTTGATACTCTGGCCTGTGAATCTCGAATGATATGAGCATGAGGGCCATATGACTTTTTGCCTATTTACGTAAGGAATCTCAAAAGCATATGCTCGGTCTATGTCTAGAAGAGCAAGACAGCAGGAGGTAAATTTGGATAAACCTTGATCGAATAAAAGGATGAATGAATACAGGCTAATGCTATACAAAGGAGTGACAATGATAGTATCAAGATCCAAACCTATATCACTTTTGGCCCCAGCTATACTCATCGTCAGTTTGGCGTTGGTGCTTTTTGGACCAGCGGCAGCGCTGGCGGAAGGGGAGAACGTCCCGCCGATAGCCATTGATGACATCGCCTCGACTGACATAAACACTGCAGTGACCATCGATGTGGTGGCCAACGACACGGATACCGATGGGGACACCTTGAGTGTTGATGTGGCCTCTCTTGCTCAGCCTGCCAATGGAAGCGTGGCGATCAACATCGATGGTACTGTCACCTACACGCCCAACACTGATTTTGAAGGGATCGACACCTTCATTTACTATGCCTATGATGAGACCGTCAATTCCGAGAACCCGGCCACGGTAACCATTGATGTCGGCAATCAAAAGCCGGTCGCTATTGATGACAGCGCTACAACTGAAAAGAATATTGCGGTCATTATCGATGTGGTGGCCAATGACACGGATATCGATGGGGACACCTTGAGTGTTGATGCAGGCTCTCTAAGCCAGCCAGCCAATGGGAGCGTGGCGATCAATTCCGATGGTACCGTAACGTACATGCCGAAGGCCGGCTACAAAGGCGTCGATACCTTCAGCTACTATGCCTATGATGGCACTGTCAACTCCGAGAACCCAGCCACGGTGACAGTGACCGTGAGCAACGGGGACGAGGAGGAAGACGGAAAGGCGGTTCCCCCTGGACAGATGGTTCGCAGGGGCTTATCCGGTCCGATTGCTGGATGGGACCTCGATTCTGAGGGGGCCATCACCTATCTTTACATTTCGACCAATTTCGGTACCGTTAGGGTCGATGTATCGTCATTTGGACTGACTGAAGAGGACGTCGCGGAGGGCATGCGAGTGGTGCTGAAACTTGCAGATGAAGAGAGTGACTCTGGGGATGATGACACGGGCGCTTACAGAACTGCGATAGCTGAGGACCTCAAAGCCAATCGAAGCCTTCAGTCCGTCGACACTGCTGATGCAGGTATAGGAAAAGGGAATGCCTTTGGTAAAGGCAACAATAACGCTGGAAGTTCAGCAGGTAACAATGGAAACGGAGGAAACGGGAACTCCTCCGGCGGAAAGAACAAGTAGCATCCCAGAGACGGCTGATGTGATTCAAGGGGCCAGCTTCACGTTGGAGAAGTTGGCCCCTTCTTGTTGGGATTGCATTACTCGAGGTCAGCCGAAACCCTGCTGTTGCACCCCAAAGAAAGGGAATGACTTTCGGGCAAGCCACGGCAGCTGTAATAGAAAAGTCTCTACAAGGCCTTCCTTTCTCAAAGTTGCGTCATATGGGAAGCCAAACAAACCTCTGTTTTTGGCTGCTCACTGAGGTGATATTCCACGCTCCTGCGGGTATCCTTTGAGGCACTTCCATAATTACACCCTCTGAAAAGAGGTTCCTCTTTTGGCTCTAATTTTTGGCCCAAACCATGAATTTGAAAAATTGGGCATTTTTAGCGGTCCTTTTTTGCCTCTGTATGTTGGGCGCTACGTTGACTTGCCTCCCTGTATTTTTGGCCTTACAAAGTTGCAAGAACTTGCAGTCGAAAGACGATCCTCTGTAATGCGATGCTAGTACCAATGCCCCATTTTCCTCCTGGGTCTGTGAGGATATAATGGTAGCACTTGTGTCCACTGAGGTGAAACTTGACAAGTACCGTGACTCCAAATGAAAAAAGAAGCCTTCTGAAAGGGAGTCCACTTCGCTATCCTGGGCAATCACTCGATGAGCAATTGAGTCAGATGAAATCGGAGGCGCTAGGGTGGTTTGTGATAGCTTGGTTCGGAGTGTCTGTGGCCATTTGGGAGTGGTGGCGCTGGTTGCAACATGCCCCCCCACAACCAATATATGGCACCATCACAGCAAGTGTTTTGCTGGCATACTGCATGCCTAAGGTTGCTAGGCTAAGAAAACGCCGCCGTGATTATGAGCTGGGTCGTGATGGAGAGAGGGAAGTTGGGCAAGCTCTAGAGGAACTACGCCAGCAAGGTTATTCGGTCTTTCATGATGTAGTTGGCGATAACTTTAACATCGATCATGTGATCGTCTCCCAGCGCGGCATATTCTCAATTGAGACGAAAACTTACAGGAAGCCGATGAGGGGAAACCCAAAAATCACGTTCAACGGGCAACGTGTTCTGAAGGACGGAAACCCCATCGATCCGAGTCCGGCAGAGCAGGCAAAAGCCAATGCCGCTTGGCTGCGTTGCAAAGTGCTCCACGAAAGCACTGGTAAATGGTTCCCTGTAAAGCCTGTTGTAGTGTTTCCCGGCTGGTGGGTCGAAGAACAGAATAACAGAGAGATGTGGGTGTTGAATCCCGACAGACTTCCATCGTATATAGCCAAGGAACCCGACATACTCAGTAGAGAAGACACCCATTTGGCAGCATATCATCTTTCTCGGTTCATCCGGTCCATCGGGTGAGTGTTGTAAAGTTGCCGATCCTGGTTGATGCACATGCCTGGACGAGCGATCATGGCTGATCCAACCAAGGAATCAAGATAACAATTGACGAATTCCTACGATATTAATCTTGATCGACATACCTCAGTAGTGGCCAACCAAAGAAACAAGGCATTATTTGGTGATTTCACGGCTTTCCCAAGACCCTAGTTCTCGCGTCTGTTGAACGGGCCGGTCCAACCCCCAATTTGTTGGCCTGGCAGAAGTGGTAGAAACTTGCGGCCAAAAGACGACCCTCTTTCACCTTACATGTTAGGCGCCACCTGAATTGATAATCCCCGGTTGCCAGCGCCTCCAAGGTAAGACGCTAGTAGAGTGGTGTAACGTTATCTGTAGATATTGTATCGATATATGTTGACATTCTATTCCACTTATGCTACCTTATGATCACTGATAGCTTGAAGGAGGCTCAAGATGACACCGATTAAGCAAGGGCTGTATGAATTCAAGAAGGAAAGCCTGATTGAAGCCCGCAAAGCGATGGGGGTCACCCAAAACAAGATGGCCGAGCTTCTGGGCGTGCCTGCCAATACTCTGTCCCGCTGGGAAACCGGAGCCACTGCTCCTGATGCCACCTCTCTGGCGGCTATAGTGTCACTCATGAAGGAACACGGGTTGACTCCTCCTGTATTCTTTGGCATACGCAGCACCACTCCCGAATTGAAGTTGAGCAGCAAACCATCGGACCAGAGTGGAGACTGGATTGGCTCCTATAATTCACTGCGAAACTACCTGACTGCCCAGATTGAGTTGGAGGGTGCAGAGAATGCGCCCGTGGTCAAGGTTGAGATTCGTAATACGGCTCCTGAGTCTCCAGAGTGGCCCAAAGTGGTATTCACCGGAGTTGGTCTGAGTTTAGGGTATACGGCCAAAAATATATCCCTCCGTGGCCGAGACACGAAAATGACAACGAAATTACCAGAGAAAGCCCCCGAAACAGCCACGACACCTTGGGTAAACAGTTCCAAGATACAGGACTTACGCAGAATCACTTACAGCCGCACTGATCAGAAAGAATTCCCCCGGGTTACCCCAGATGAACAACAGCATGGCGAAGTGCTTTTCCCGGGAGAATGTGTCGTGTATGAACTGAATGTCACCACCGATATTCTGCCGTATGTTCAGTTCAAAATCGAGGGCACCATATCCCGCCGGCACTTGCTCCACTGTGAAGAGATATTTGCCATGCCTGAGCACATCACGAGAGCACCGGCACTGAGCGCATTAACCGATTTGAATGCGATCGATATTCATGAGCCTCTCAAGTCCGTAATTGCCTTGATGCCCAAATTTGATGAAAATACGAAGTTCCCTGAAGTACAAAACTTCACCGCGATTGTCTCCAACACGATAACTGGGATCAGTTCAATTCAAGAGGAAGTGACCAAGATTTATCGCCGGCATAAGTTCTCTTGGTTTCTCTCACACATGATCGTAGTGAACATGCACCTTGAGAATGTGAAGACTGCTTTGGTGCGTATGAAAGAAGCCATGGACTCCGGTAGCCCTGATAGGACAAATGCAGCCTCCAGTGCGATCCTGGCGATGAGAATGGAGGCATCTCAGGTTAACCGGGAGACCGAAGAACTCATGCGAAAACATAATATCTCTGATGAAGAGGTAAAGTACAGGTACCGGGGGCAATAGCGAGCTTGTTGGTTTGCGTGCGCTATCATCCATGATGAGGCGTCGGTTTGCGAGACGGATTGAGGGCCCCAACTACCACTCCAGGAGGTGCCTGTCCGCGGATCACCTCTCCAGGGGTGAGTCCGACCTTCGCCAGCTCCTGGTAGATATACGCCCGGCTACATCCCAACGATTTTGCAGCCATGGTCACGTTTTCGGATGCCTGCAACGCGTCAGAAATGTTGCTAACAGGTATTGCCATCACATGCCTGCCCATCTGCCTGCCCGAAGCCCTGGATCGCGCCATCCCGACAGCCACCCGATCCCCCGTCATCAAGGGCTCGATCGCTGCCATGGCCGACATGATCTGGAGGACATCATCGCCTTGTCCGGGGCGGGTATCGATGACATCCTCCATGAGCGACCGGAAGTAGACGCCACGTTCATGCCAATCCTTCAGGCAGTCCACACATTCGTGAACCGATGCGAAGGCTCGGTCCAACCGCTGAACCAATATGATCTGGAATTTTCGGTGCCGGGCATCCCGGTGAAGTTGCGCCCATTGTGGCCGGTTCCGGTAATCAGATGGTGCCGCAGAGTCAACATACTCTCCCACCATCGTCCACCCCAGCTGCCTGCAAAACTGGCGCACGGCAACGAGCTGGGTTTCCGGATTCGGATCCTCATCCATGGGACAAACCCTGGCATAGAGGGCTGTCTTCATATCATCGATACTCTTCTCACCCGACTTGTCAATGTATGCTTATTATCCTCTGCGTTACGGCTGGGGGTTTTGGATGACGAACGAGAACGCTGCCTGCCCATCCTCTTTCGGCTCGGCCATGATGTAGAGGGGGTCGATGGGTGTGTTATCGGATGGATCGTCCACCCAATGCTGCACACTGTCCAGGATCACGGTGTGGTCGCTGGGGATGCTCCGGCCGAAGTTGTCGCTGAAGCCACAACGAAATCCCAATCCGAATGCTTTGCGGATCCCTGGTTCCCCCTCGATCAGTGGCACGTCCACCGATCCCCGGAGCGTGGGGGCAGGCAGGTGTCTGTCGGGGAGATGCCGATTGTCAATGGGCCCCGTGTAACGATCCAGAGCCTCCAAGAGAGTCGAAAACCTATCCGGGACGGTGACGACTTTCTCGTCAGGCTGCTCATAGATGCAGCACAGCGCAAAAACATACCCTCTTCGATAGGCGTATCGGACGCCGAACTCGATACATTGCTCTCTCAAATCCATTTTGTTCTCCTTTCTATAACGATCGACCTAACCAAATCTCGATTTCTTTCAGCGTTCCTGGAACATCCAAGCATCGTTGCGCATACTGTTCCAGCCATTGGCGTCCCCGAGGGGCCAGTTGATAAACCCTCACCGGCTTTCCGGTGGGACTCAGCGCTGCCGTCGACGACACCAATCCCCAGGCATTCCATCTGGGCAACAAATTCCGCAAACTGGAGGGTGAAATCCCTGACCATGAGGCGATATCCCGTTGGGACATCAGGAGATAATTCTTGCCCAGGATGCCGTATTGGCTCCAGGCATGCCGTTCATTGAGTTGCGGCGTCAGCAGGCATTTGAGTTTCGTTCTATTGAATTTACCGCGGTCTTTCATTTTATTGTCCTTTCCCCGCTTTCGGGCAGGCGCGATGCACTACCTTGGATGATGGCCTTTGTCCCAACCTCAGATGTTGGCGGCTCGCGAATGCTGGAACTGCGACCTGCGGCACTGCCGCTTCCTGATGCTACCGAAACCGTCGGTTTACCGGTGTCAAACCACCAGATGACTTGCTTCATGATCCTCTCTGTAGGTTGCCGGGTACCTCTCCGCCAGGTGCGCAGGCAATCCAAGGAACGATCCAAAGCCAGCGAGAGTGCCCTTCGATCCGATCTGGAGAGACTGATTATCACGGACCGGAATCTCATCTGAAGGATTTCACGGTCATCGGGGTTTAACAGGAGTGCAATTTGATGGAATTCTGAAGATATCTTCATGTTAATGAACCCCCTTATATATATGTGGGTTTGACAATTGTGCGACCCCATGTCCCGAATTCTCCCGGTTCATGTGATGGGGAGATGACAGAAGATTCATGGCTTCCTGATGGGGATGGGGATGACAGGAGCTGCAACGCCAGCCCCCGTCAGGCATTTGCCAGAACTGATTTGATCCACATGAGAAGCAGTGTCCATCCGGTGGCTTCTCTCCCAACACCCTCACGTTTGATGAGGGCTTTTGAGGAGGAGTATCCCGGCGGTTATGGGATGGTAGGGCTGCCAGAACCCACTGCCTCAAATCCAACCCATTGGCGTGTGCTTCGGTGGGGTCCTTCCCTCGGATGACGGGCCAGCGTTTGGCCTGTGGATAATGAGTTTGCCACCATTGCCATGATTGCTTGGCTCCTGCCTCGTCTGCGTCCAATGAAATGAGAACCTTGTCTGCTTTGGTCAGGGTCTGATGTGTTTTCACATCGGGGCGGATGGTGGCACTGCCCAAGGCGATGACCGTTACCATGTCCTTCGCCTCTTGATGGATCAGAAGTGCATCCAGATCGCTTTCGACCACGATCACCACTTGACCCGGGCCTGATATCAGCATCGGCGCTGATGACGAACCCGGGCACAAGTAATATCGCGGTTCCCCAGCAAATCGGCGAATCCGAACGCGGTGAAGGCCATCTCCAGCCGTATACGGAATGACAATTCCTGACGGAAGCCATATTTCGTCTCGATCATATTCAGTTAAGCCTAGCTTGTCCTTTGGAATGTGAAACTCTTTGGGATTCCACCCCAGCAGGAAAGATCGGATCGTTCCATCCTGAAGATATCGTTCATCGCGCAGAAAATGGGCTGCTTGGCCGGATTTGTCGCTGGCTACATTTTCCGCTGCCCACGTGACGAACTTTATCATCAGCTCCCGCCAGGGGAGTGAGCGTTCCTCTATCTCCCGGGGTTGCCAATCGGGGGGATTGGATCGTGCTGGCTCCGATCTGACTCCAGGTTCTCGCCCCATTGATATACAAGCTTCCCGAAAGGTCATATGTTTGAGGTCCCTCAGATACTGAATTGCATCGCCTTTTCGATCGCAGCCCCGGCACCAATACCGTCCTTCCTCCGGCCAAACACGGAATCGGTCGATACCTTTACACCAGGGACAAGCGGAAGCATACTCCCCACCGCTGGTGGAGGCCTTGCGGGTAACCGTGAAGCCGTCGGCCTTCAGTAGATCAAGGATGTTCACTGAATCTTTTCCTTCTGACACTTTGACACTTCCACTTTGAGTTGTACTTAGAAACTCTTCTGACACTACTCCTGACAAGTCCCTGACACTCTTCTGACAGTTGTTCTGACAATTTCTGACAGTTCATCTAGTCTCGATGCAGATTCAATGTGTCAGAGTGTCAGAACTGTCAGTGGGGCCATCAAAAACAGCCGCATAGGTTTCAATCGCTTTCTTTCCCTTCGGGCTCTTTTTCAAATGTCCAGATCGAATCAGGCCGAGCTTCAAAAGGCTCATGGCGATTACGTCCAACTCTTTTGCCGACAAGGTGAGCCCCCGATAAATGTCGCGCTTTGGCACTGGCTTGCCAGCCTGGCGCAGATATTCCAGGAGTCGCATTTCTTTCTCCTTGTCTACACTTTGATTGAAATTGGAGAAGACCTCCATCACACTGGCCTCCAGGTATCCGGCCACCTTGATGGCCGGAGAGATGTGTTCCTCGCGGATCACTTTGGAGTGATCCATGACGGCATAAAGCACAGCCAGCTTCCAGAGGAAATCCTGTAAGCGGACAATCAGTGTCGGAAGAAGACCATCGGTTTGACATCGGTGATAATATGGGCGATAGTACTGGTCAAACAGAATGCCGGCACCGTTGGAAATGATTAACTCCCCGTCCGGTAATTCCGTGATCGCCCATTGGCGACTGGCATCTATCTTGGATACCAAGATATCACGGCGTCCGGCATCGACCTTGGCTGGGTTGGGATTCGGCTCCTTGGCGTTTCCGGAAAAATAGAGCCAACGGTTACCAAAACCTCCCATGATATCCGCTGCCGTAAGTGCTTTCGCCAGCCACGATTGTGTCGTCCCTGCCAGAATGGAAACGAACGGGCGTGTGGCAATGATGGTATTCTTGAGGACGGGGGGATTGACCATGTCCGGGCAATCAAACAACTCCGTGAGTTGGGAGATGAGATTTCCTGTCCCATCTTGCCGAGACTTTGCCATCAAGGAGAGGAGCTCTCCGAGGGTGATGAGACGGACTTTGTCTTGTCCTTCCAGTTCGCCAAGAAGACCTTCGAAGGATCGGATGCCCTTGACGATTCGGAAACCGGGTTTGTCGTCATCCTCAGTACCGCAGTGCAAACGAGACAGTAAATCTCGACCCCGAGACATCGCAGTGTCTTTCCGGGATAGCCCAGACCTGCCCACAAGTGCAACATAGAAATTCGGGTAGAGACACCCTGCATGATAGACATGTACTGTCCGGCCCAGTGTTCAGCCCAGGACCTGACAGAAGACCGCATAGTGGAATTCATCCGGAGCCTCGGTGGTCGGACCCACTAAGTCCCGGTAATCACCGAAGAGCCCTTGCCAAGCTTCCTTGGGAAGCTCTGGCGCTCTATCGGGATTGACGACATGGTGCCCGTTGTCGCGGTCTTTTGGAGCATACTGGGATCGCTCATGCGCAACGGTGTTTTCCACCTGAGAGCGGATGTCGTCCAGGGTGGGGTTCATTTCTGATCCGGACATTTTCCGACCTCTCGCTTCGAAGACTCGGTCAGCTTTGCGATGCGCGCCACGACACCGGCGGCGTGAGCCTCCTGTATTGCCTTTATTGCTTGGGCAGATGGCTCGTTGCGATGACTGATGGAGTAATTATTGCCCATCTTCCGGCCTCCAATCGATATCGAGAACGGCGCAAATACCTCGGATCTTGCCCCAACGCCGGTTAACGTCCATGGTTGTTGCACAAATTATTTTGTTCGCCTCCTTTTCCTTTATCACCACCGGCCGCGGCCAGCATCCGTTCGAGTCCAGCGCGTGATATCACGATGCGCTTCCCCAGGCGCAAAGCTGGGAGTTTGCCCTGGGCGACCATCTCGTAGGCTACGTTTCTCCCGATTCCAAGGAGTTTTGCCGTTTCCTCAACTGTCAGCGTTAATCTGTCCACTTATGGCACCTCCAGTGTTGTCTACTTCCATTAAAAGTGATATAATTTGGGCTGTCAACGCAAAACACGCAATAATGTACACGAAATTACCGCATAACTATTGAAACGACCGGAGGTCGTCATATGGCATGGGATAAGGAGACGAAAGACGACGTGAGGCGCCTCCTCGAATCCGGGCACGGGGAGAGTGAGGTCGCCGACATCACTAGAGTGCCCCTCCGCACGGTTCAGGACTGGAAGAAGAAGTGGAGAGAAGAAGGTGGGGCTTCCGGCATCCCTCCGCGGATCACTCCCGCGAGGCCCCGCGAGCCAGTAGCGGCCCAAGTTGCTCCCAAAGAAGCCATCTGGCCTCGGCTCACGGTCTCCGACCTGTTGAACATCGGCTTCCCCCCGGATATCGCACCGGACTTGATTGTGCTGCTTGAGGATGTGGCAAAGCCCCAGGGCAACCGCCGGTACGCAGACTTCTTGAACCATCTGGTGCAGATCAAGAAGGAAGATCAAACCCGGCCGGATGAATGGAACGCCCTTCTGGTGGGGTTTCCCATGCTCGCGGCTGATCTTGAGTCTCTTGGCTTTGAGGCATCGAGCTTTCGAGAGATGTCAGAACTGGTGCGGGAATTGTGTCCTCATTTGGGGAAGCAAGCCCGCCGGACATACCACGCGCGGGCGCGCTTCATCCTATCTCAAATGTTGGAGGAGGTCCGGAGAATCATCGTTGCCACCACACTCGATAAGAGTCCCTATCTATGCATTGAGATGAATCCGTCACCCAAGAGGGGATTGTTGCGCAAAGAGCCGGAGATAGAGGTCTTTCTCACGGACAAACAGCCCTCGTTGGGCCTTATGCCTCTGCCGGGCAAACGGTATTCCGCACGCGAGTATATGCTTAGAAAGGACCTGCAGCCATTCCTACAGCTGGTTGACATCCTGAGTCGACTGCCCGATGTGGACCGGCAAAGAGGGAAGTACTTCACGGGAGATTTTTTGGGCATCCTGCTCGTCTGGTTCACGGCTCCCCTGGATTACTGGTTTCCCAGAACCTCATCAGAATCCGTAACCTGATACAAACGACGGAGGCACTATCATGGCAAGAGGGCATCTGGTCAAGCGCGGAAAAGAATCATGGAGCATCGTCCTGAACCTCGGGACCGACCAAAACGGCCAGCGTAAGCAACAGTGGGTCAGCATTAAAGGCAGCAAAAAGGACGCCGAGAAGAAGCTCTCGGAGATGCTGCACCAGCTCGACATGGGAACCTTCGTCAGGCCAGGTAAGCTCACACTCGCCGAATTCTTAGACCACTGGCTCAGAGACTATGCCAAGCCCAACCTGACCGCAAAATCATACGAGCGGTACGAATCCATTTGCAGGGTACATCTGGTCCCATCTCTGGGAAAGACCCCTTTGACCCAGCTTCGACCGGATGCCATTCAGAAGCTCTACGCTAGCAAACTTGCCGATGGGCTTGCTCCGCGCTCGGTGAAGTATATCCACACCGTCCTTCACTGCGCCCTGGAGTCGGCTCTCAAGTGGGGACTCTTGGCGCGCAATCCCGCCCACTCCACCACCCCGCCGCGGGCTACCCGGCCAGATATGCAAACTTGGGGGGGAGACGAGATCGGTCAGTTCCTTGAGGCCGCCAAAAAGACGCAATATCATGCGCTGTTCTACCTGGCCCTCTACAGCGGAGCGCGGCGCTCTGAGCTCTTGAGTCTTCGCTGGCAAGATGTGGACCTCTTGTTGGGTCAGATATACATCAGCCGTACCCTGCATCACCTGAGGGACGGTGGGTATGTGTTCTCTGAGCCGAAGTCCGCCAAAAGCCGGCGCACGGTGGCCCTTCCCCCATCCGCCGTTGGGGTGCTCTGTCAACATCGGGAACAGCAACAGCACCAGCGACAGACGCTGGGGAGCACGCTGTCCGAGAGTGATCTTCTCTTTGCCGACGCCCAGGGCTGGCCTTTGCGCCCGAACACCGTTAGCAGAGCCTGGGTCAACCTCGCTGTCCGTAGCGGGCTGAAGGCGATTCGTTTCCATGATGCGCGGCATACCCATGCCACCTTGCTTCTCAAAGCGGGGACGCACCCCAAGATAGTCCAGGAGCGTTTGGGCCATGCCGGAATAGGTATCCAGGGTGATACCTATTCCGGCATCAGCCCGGGGATGCAGCAGGCCGCGGCCCAAAGCTTTGACGACGCTCTGAATTCAGGGTATAATGGACGGCGGGAATCCAGACAGATGCGCTAGCGAGCGGACCATGGATCCTTGGGTGACAAAGACAGTGGAGCGGCTATCGTCCGTTAGCAAAGCGTTAGCAAAATCGGGTTTAAACCGATAGAAAAGTTAAAAAGTGAATCTGGGAGGGGTGACCGAGTGGACTATGGTGCCGCTCTCGAAAAGCGGTGTCCCCTTTGGGGACCGTGGGTTCGAATCCCACCCTCTCCGCTTTTGAGCGGCAAAGGACTGGAGTAATCTGGAGAGGTGCTGGAGTGGTCTAACAGGCACGCCTGGAGAGCGTGTGTAGCCTTTGGCTACCGTGGGTTCGAATCCCACCCTCTCCGCTTATTCAAGTCCGGGATACTGAGTGGAGTTCAATAGCGCTGATAGAGAAGGGGTGCACGGATGCCAGTAATCGCCGTCATCGGAGGGCAGTGGGGAGATGAGGGGAAAGGCAAAATTGTTGATCTCTTAGCCGAGAGATCAGATGTTGTGGCACGATTCTCGGGTGGCAGCAATGCCGGACATACCGTGGTCAACCAGTTAGGTGAATTTA
Organism: Dehalococcoidia bacterium; assembly: GCA_028711995.1. Classification (NCBI taxonomy): domain Bacteria; kingdom Bacillati; phylum Chloroflexota; class Dehalococcoidia; species Dehalococcoidia bacterium. The sequence continues at coordinate 12,481 of JAQTRE010000073.1, forward strand.
AACTGCACCTGATACCTTCGGGCATCTTTCATCCCAATGTGGATTGCTTGATCGGTAACGGGGTTATTATCAATCCCAAGGTCCTCATTGGTGAACTTGACGATCTCCAAAAGCGTGGTATCAGTACCAGCCGACTCTTCATCAGTGATCGGGCCCATTTGATCATGCCGCATCACATCTTGCTCGATGGCCTGCAAGAGGATGCCCGTGGCGCTCGCGCTTTGGGCACTACCCGGCAGGGCATCGGCCCGGCGTTTGCTGACAAGGTGGCTAGATTGGGCATTCGGATGGGCGATGTCTTGGATAAGGACTTGTTCAAGAAACGTCTCAAGGTCGTTTTGGAGCACAAAAACAAAACGATAACCAAAGTGTTCGGCGGCAATCCGCTCTCCTTTGACGAAATCGCACAAGAGTACGATCATTATATCGATCGCCTGGTTCCCTTTGTCCGGGAGACAAGCGCGATGGTGAACGACGCGTTAGACAGGGGGGATACGATCTTGTTAGAAGGTGCCCAGGGAACTATGCTGGACATCGATTTTGGCACTTATCCCTACGTGACCTCATCTCCTCCCACCGCCTGGGGTGCGTGCCTGGGCATAGGGTTAAGCCCGATGAAGATCAATAAGATCATCGGGATATTCAAAGCGTATACCACACGGGTTGGCGGCGGACCCATGCCAGTGGAGGCGAAAGATGCCACGGGAGATCTGATCAGAGAAATGGGCAAAGAATATGGAACTACCACTGGTCGGCCCCGGCGCTGTGGTTGGTTTGACGGGGTAGCCGGTCGTTTCAGCGCCCGACTCAATGGTTTCACCGGTGTGGCCATCACCAAGTTTGATGTCCTTGATACCATGCCCAAAGTGAAAATATGCACGGGATATAGGTATGAAGGCGATGTTTTGAAGGTTCCTCCGCCGAATTTCGCGGTGCTGGAAAATTGCGAACCTGTTTATGAGGAGATGGAGGGCTGGCAAACGCCCACCAAAGATATCCGCAAGTTCGATAAACTTCCCAAAGAAGCTCAAAGGTATTTGAGGAGACTCGAAGAGACTATTGGTGCTCCGGTTGATCTGGTTTCCGTAGGTCCAGACAGAGAGCAGACGGTGACTATCCGATCGATCTCGTGAGGCCGCCGGCAAGCGGCGCTCTTATCTCTTCCCAAACGATCTTCTGCAAGTCAAAGACGGGACCGTCCTGACAGACGTTCTTCATCCCGGAGTGGGTCATCACCGCGCAGCCACGGCAGGCCCCTACTCCGCAACCCATTATCTGTTCCAGCGTAACCTGCACGGGCTTGGTGGCAAGATCGGCTTTCATATTTGCCATCTGACGATACATGGGGATCGGACCGCAGGCGAATATCTGGTCGGCCCAGGGGGCAAATTCAGGTAACATATCAGTGACCATCCCCTTCTTTCCGGTTGATCCATCCTCGGTGACCGGGATGAATTCCACTCCCTGCCGTGTTATTGGATAGAGCTGAGACGAACTCCGCGCTCCAAGCAACAGTTTCACCGCGAGGCCTTGAGCCACCGCTTGATCTGCCAGCGCTACCAGAGGCGCGATGCCGATTCCTCCGGCAACTAGGAGTAACCTTTTCGCGTCGTTCCGGATTTGAAAACCGTTGCCCAGCGGGCCTAGGATATCTAGGAAATCACCAGCCCTATGTCGGGAAAGCCATTCGGTCCCTTGCCCCACAACAGAAAAGAGGAGCGCCAGTTTATCTGCTGCAATTCGATGAATGCTGAGAGGCCGCCGCAGCAGCGGGTCGAATCCCTCCCCGCAGCGGATGGTCACGAACTGCCCGGGCCGGAAATCGGCGGTGATCTCAGGGGCATCGGCCCAGATCAAGAAGACCTCGGGCATCACGCGAGCAGAGGAGATTATGGATGCTTTGATCTGGTTCATTGGTTCCATTATACAGTAGGGGCGAAGCATTTCCGATAGCAGGAAATGCTTCGCCCCCTCACCGATCAATCAGTTCACCACAATCGCCTGGCTCAGGCTTTCTCCCTTGAG
>JAQTRE010000074.1:0-3391 GCA_028711995.1 Dehalococcoidia bacterium
GCTGATCGCATATCCCATACCCTCCACACCCACCGCAGAGATCTTGGCGCTGGTGATTCCGACCACTTCGCCTGCCATATTGACCAAAGGCCCGCCGCTGTTGCCCGGATTGATGGCGGCAGATGTCTCGATGAGATCAAACAGGGATTCCCCCTGATCTGCCGACAAGGACACGTTCATTCCGCTGACAATGCCCTGCTTGGCTCTCAATCCTTGCCCCAGAGGATTGCCTATAGCCACCACCCACTCACCAACTCGCATGCTCGATGAATCGCCGACTTTGGCCACCGGCAGATCTTTGGCATCTATTTCGACGATGGCCAGATCAGCCACAGAATCTCCATGAATCACTTCCGCTTCGAACGCTCTCCCATCAGCCAGCCCTACCGTAACCTTTTGGGCTCCCTCAACTACATGATTGTTGGTGACGATAAGGCCGTCTTCCCGATATATCCAACCCGATCCGGCACCTTCCTGCACCTGTTGTCCATAGAAATAATTGTAAGTTGTAGACTCGGTATTGATGGTAACCACCGATGGGTAAACCGCCGCCACCATGTCAGCCAGGGAGGGTACTGCAGACGTTGATACACTAGCAGGTGTTGTTGCAGTAAAACTGACCGCTGGAGTTGGCGCAACAGTTGTCGGGGTTGAGGTTGGCGATTTTTCACTGCTCCCATTGCCGCACGCAACCATCAAAATCAGCACTATCGCCACGAAGACAAGCAAAACTCTTTTCACGTGCTAACCTCCTCGATTAACCCGGGTCGGTTGATTTCAGTTTCAGCCATCTCGGAGATATCCTCAGCATCCGTTGCGGTTCCAAGCATCCGAAAAGCAAGATTATAGACCTGCCCCTGATACCTCTCCACAAACACGTTGAAACAGTCCAGATCGCCATCCTTGCTTTGTTGGACCAGGTCGTCCTCTTAGGCCAATCGATGCCATATTCATCCGTGTGTGTTGCCCAAGCAATGGATTTCCTCCAGGGACGACTACAAGAATCGCCCCCACAAGAGACGCACTTCCTCTTCCCGGTCCCAAGCCATGAAAGGCCTCCAGAACAGATACTCCATCTCTCGTCACATCATGGAACTCGCGTTAACGTGCCCGCTAGAGGAACAGCCTCGGGTGTGCCATTTGCTGGCGGTTCCGCAGGCACACCTTCTGGTGGCATCGTTCTGCTGGCCATCAGATATTCCTGGATTTGCTGGACCTCATCCTCAGTCAAAATGCCTGCAGTTACTGCGCTGTCCCACACCCTCATGGTATCCATCTCTGTGCCTTCACTTTCTGCCACCATTTCTTGTATCGTTTCCGCTTGCCCGGCAGTTAATATCCCCTCTGTAACAAGCGCCTCAAGCTGCGAATCCATCATATCGCTGATACTTCCGAATGAGGGGGGTTGTCTGCTCCCAGGTGTGGATGGTGTTCCTTCCGCAGGCACAGAGGTCGCCTCTGCATTGGAAATACTATTTCCGGAGTCAGTCGTCTGCGTGTTCTGAGGAGCGGATTGCGTCGGCTCCACAAGCGTTGATGCCTCTTCTGTATCGGAATCACTGCCGCAGCCATAGGCCACCAAACCAATTCCGGCAATCACGACAGTGGCCACGGCCACCGCTATTGTCTTTATCCGATTATTCACCATGATTAGTCATTCCCCCCTTTGAATAAGTTCTTGGTTCTTCTTCCTGCTTTAGTCGCCTTCCGCCGGGCTTTCGCTACGGCCGGAAGATACTGGCGGTAACTGCATTGCAGACAGCATTCATACCAACCACCAAAGCAAAAGTCCCACTCTAGAAAGACATTACCCTGACATCTTAAGCAACTCTTGATTTCCCCCATGGTTTCACTGTCTCCTTTTCGATCTGGTATCCACTGTTTTGCTGCAGGCTTCTGGATGATCTACGTGTGAATTTCAGAAGGCTCTTTAAGTCAGGCATCAGTTCGCAGCCGGTGTGCAGTGTTGCGTCAACTGATGCTTGGCTTTTGGTTTACTCGTACCTCAAGGCATCAATCGGGTTCAATTTGGATGCTCTCATGGCCGGATATAGCCCGGAGACGAGCCCGATGGCCACCGCCACCCCGAACGCCAGCATGATCGAGTTCGGGGTGACCACTGTTTGGATGGTTTGCTGGCTGAGTGTGATCGAGCCGGAGAGCAGGTGTGAAACGCCAATCCCGACTCCGATGCCAATCAACCCGCCGACGATGCTGATGGTCGATGCTTCCAGCAAGAATTGCGTCAGAATATGACGGCGCTTGGCGCCCACTGCTTTGCGGATTCCGATTTCCCTCGTGCGTTCGGTGACCGATACCAGCATGATGTTCATAATCCCCAACCCGGCCACCAGAAGTGCGATGCCTGCGGTTACTGTCAGCAAGGAGGTAAGAGTGTCACTGGTTTCGGTGAGGGTGGCCTCGATTTCCTCCTGACTGGTGATGGAGAAATCATCCTCATCGCCCAGCATAATCTCGTGCTCTTGGCGCAAAACCGCGGAGACCTGTTCAATGGCCCGATCATTCTTGCTGCTCGAGACCGCTTGCAGGTAGATGGTGCTGATCACATGATCCCCAGAACTGGTCCGCTGCGGGTTGAGCCGGTACATCACCGTGGTAATAGGGACATACACCAAATTATCGGATCCCATCATGCCACCTTCGCTTTCCAGAACACCCACTACGGTGAACAGTTTACTGGAAAGCTTCAGCGTTTGGCCGACGGGGTCCGTATCGGGAAAGAGGGTCTCGGCAATGCTGCTGCCTAAGACGCAGACATTTGATTTGCTGTCCACATCATCCTGGGTAATGAATTGTCCCTCGGCTACGGTTTTTTTGCGCACTTGTTCATATTGCGGAGTTACACCATAGACCCTGGCGCGGGTGTTTTCGCCGCCAAAAACGAGTTGGGCTGAGGTGGAAGCCTCCGGAGCCACAGACTTGACGGCGGTGATATCCGGAGAACTGGCAATAGTCTCCGCATCCTCGTACGTTAGCGTGGTAGCACTGCCAGCCCCCTGTCGGACGAACCCTTGAGATGAAGACCCGGGAGATACAGTGAGCAGATTAGACCCCATTTGTCCGATCTGATCCAGCACCATCTGTTTCGATCCCTGCCCCACCGATGTCAGAGCGATCACTGAAGCGATACCGAGGATCACTCCCAGGATGGTCAGGAAAGATCTCAGCCGGTTGGCAAGGATACCGCGAAGCGCTACCGGCAGCGTTGCGAGTTGCGCTATCATCGCAGCACCTCCTCGTTGTTCACCAGCCCGTCTCGGATGGTGATGATGCGGTTGCAATATTCCCCGATCTCCCGTTCGTGCGTGACCATCACGATAGTAATGCCGTCCCGTCTGTTGAGTTCCTCAAATATTTTCATGATCTCATC
>JAQTRE010000074.1:3491-14251 GCA_028711995.1 Dehalococcoidia bacterium
ACAACCTGGTTCATTCCGCTTCTGCTGATTGCCTTCGTCAGTACCAGCAAAACGTTTTCCGCTTGCATCGACGTGATCTCAATGGTAGCTGACATGCCATCCCTTATCCCGAGCCCCTCCACATCCGGGAGTTCAATAGCCAGAGCATACGTAACCACACCGGACTGCGATGCGGCCAATGTACCCACCGCTGTCACCTTGCCCCTGATCATGACATTGGTCAAGGCATCAAAGGTAATCATAGCCGTTTGTCCGGCCTTAACGCTGGCCACATCAGTCTCATCAACCGAGGCATCGACTGTCACCACGCTGGTGTTTACCAGGGTGATGATGGTTTCTGTAGAGGTCACCCTGTCACCCACATCGGCATTGACCGCAGCAATAACGCCATCGAAGGGGGCCACAATAGTCGCCGCCTCGAGCTGGTCATTGGCCTCATCCACCGATACCTGAGCGTTATCCACTTTGATTTGCAACAGTTCAATATCATAGCCCGCCTCCAGATAAGCCAAATCATCCTGAGCTTGAGCCAGATTCGCTTTGGCAGTCATCACCGCAATCTGCTTTTGCTGGATTACTACTGAATCCGCTTGCACTGCTGCCAGATTCTCCTCTGCTTCGTTGAGTGTTGCCTGAGCCTTGGTCGCATTGCTTTCAGCGTTGGCCAAAGAGCTGGCAATGGTTCCCTGGGTCACTTCCAGAGTCGTCTGGGCCTTCTGAAGAGCCCAAGCCAGCGTATCCTTCTGCGCGGCAATCTCCAATCTGGTGAGAATATCGATGTTCTCGATCACATACTCGTTGTACGCCTTCTGAGCCGCGTTTACGCTATTCTGAGCCTCAGTCAGACTGACCTCTCCGTTCTTTTGAGCGGCAGTCAAACTGCGCTGGGCGTTGTCCAGCGCCAACTGGGCGTCACTGACTGCGGTCTCAGCATCAGCGACAGTGGTGTCCTCCGCGTTTTTCAAGTCCTCCTCAGCGCTGGTCAAACTGATCTTGGCGCTCTGCACCGATGCTTGAGCCCTGAGAATAGTCGCTTCAGAAGAGGCCTGTTTCAGGTTTATCTGGACCGTGCGCAAATTGGCTTGGGCTTGCGTAACGGCCCTTTCCAGCGATGCCGTATCGATCTTGGCCAAGACATCCCCTTTCTTGACGCTATCGCCGAACTTCACATTGATTTCGCTGACGGTATTGGTGCTGGTGGTACTCCCCCCGCTGCCAAAGGTCAGATTGACCTGCTCCGGCATGGAGATGGTACCGATGGCGCTGACAGTCGTTGTGAGGTTACCTTTGGTCACGGCCACGGATTGGGTCGCTGCCTCAGAGGAATCATCCGATCCGCCGCCACAGGCACTCAATGTCAAAATAGCTCCCGTGATTGCGATAGATAGAAATGCTACGATGGTCTTCTTCATTGCTTTTGATGCCTCCCCTAACTCATTCAGGTTTATCTCACTCATCCACGAGGTTGATCTTATCACTGTCGGTTGGTTGGGTCCATATTATACGCGTATCCTTCCTCAGCCCGGCCTCATCAGTACCTTTCGATAGACCAGAGGGGACATTTCCAGGGGATTCCCCTCTGGTTTCGGCCAGGAGAACCCTGTTAGGGAAGCTCTGATAAGTCCTGAGCAACCCCCTGACCCCCAATCTTGGGGGAGGAAATGGAATCTGGGGGACACCCCCAAACCCCCGGCAGGAGGAATCCTGCACCACTTGATCAGAGGCTCCTTAGTTACTCCTCCCACTCCTCAACCCTTTATACTACCGGCAAATCCCCCGGACCACCCATGCGCCCCCTCATCATGTCTCCAAAGTGTCCCCCGATCTGTCCGAAGAGCGGAGTATCCGGCTTATCCTGCCACCACGTGCTGTACTGGTCAGCCTGCTCCTGGGTGATCTTGCCATCCGCCACCAGCTTCTGGAGCCGGGTCACCAGCGCCTCATCCCGTATCTGGATTCGCGCTTCGGCAAGGGATTCCTTCAGCGCAGTCGTATCAAGGGCAACACCGGTCTTCCCCTGATAAATCGTGGCGACTTTAACCAGTAAAGCCGCCTCTTGGCTCTCTGGAGTCTGGCTCTCATCTGAGGTGCCGGTCTGGGCAAATGCCACAACCGCTGTGCTTGCCGCTATCACCACTATCAGCAGCGCCACCAGAATAAACTTCTTACTTTTCACCATCTGTCTCTTATCTCCTTTCCTAAAACCTGGTTTTTGCTCCTCTCCGGCCTCTTTTTCACGACCAGAGATGTTGTCCTCACACTATTCATCACTCATTCTCTCTCCTTTGGGTATCACCTCCTCGTGGTTATTTGACTGACATTCCAGGATAGAAAACTCCGGAAAACCGCTGATCAGCTCGCATAGACGATCCCTCCCCGCCTCCAGAAAACACCTTTCCTCGCGATCTCAGGACTTTTCCAGACCTCTAGAGTGGGACCGATACTCCACGACCCGCCAGCTACAATGAAATCAATCCCTAATTCTGGTTCACTCAGCCGGGTCCCATCCTCTTCCTCTCCCAGCAGGTCCAGCATAATCCTGATGCGATTACCCAATTCCGGATGAAGTTCCTGCGCCATAATGATCTCCCTTCAACAAGCTCTCACCACTTGGTCTTCTGCCAGGTTCCTTCTGACCGCTTCTGTCTTAATGTATCAAACGAAAATGAACAGATCATGAAGCGTTTATGAAGGCAATTTTCACATTTGGCTGAAAACGGCGATTGATGTGCGTAGCCCTTACTGATAGGTGAGAGTCTCCAAGACAGTCATCACCCTTGATCCCCCCGATCTTGGGGGAGAATAATTTGTGTGTGCGGGGCGGCCTCGCGAGGCCGCCCCGCACACACCTCTCTCGGTGGGGTGGGATATAACTGGAACCCGAAAATCTGATGCATTTGCCAATCCGCGGTTTTGAGTGTTTTTCATCTTCTATTCATGTTGAGGGGGACATAATATAATAAGTATCAACTAAGGAAGCTCTGATTCGACAAGAGGGAGTTCGCCATGAGAATCCTGGTCGTGGATGACGACAGACGCCTGTGCAATATCGTCAAGCGAGGCCTGCAAGAAGACGGATACGCCGTCGATCTGGCCTATGATGGGCAGGAAGGTGAAGACCTTGCGGGAATCAATCCATACGATCTGATAATCCTGGACGTTATGATGCCCAAAAAAGACGGCGTTGCGGTCTGCCAAAGCCTGAGGGATGATAAGATAAATACTCCGATCCTCATTTTGACCGCCAAAGACGCCGTTGAAGACCGCGTTAAAGGACTGGATGCCGGCGCCGATGACTATCTGGTGAAGCCCTTTGCTTTCAGCGAACTCCTGGCCAGAATCCGAGCGCTGCTGAGACGTGGCGGAACCTCCCGGTCTCCGGAGATTCAGGTGGGCAACCTTGTTCTGAATACCCTCTCACGGGAGGCCCGGATCGGACCGAAGGCCATCGAACTCACCAGCAAAGAGTATGTGATCCTGGAATACTTCATGCGCCATCCCAATATGGTGATCACCCGGACCATGATCGAAGAACACGCCTGGGACTACGATTTCGACAGCATATCCAACCTGGTGGATGTCTATATCCGCCGGCTGCGCCGCAAGATCGATGACGAAAACGAGGAGAGTTTGATTCAAACCATGCGGGGAGCAGGCTATCGGCTGAAAGCGCCATGAGCTTCATTCACAGCGTCAAATTCCGCTTCACCATCTGGTACCTCGCGGTGCTGGCACTGTTGCTGATCGCGCTCAGCATAGGCATATATTTCCTGCTTTCTCATAGCCTGACTCAAAATCTGGACAACTCTCTGGAGCTACGGAGTAATGAACTCCGCAATACTCGAGGGTTCTGGATGAATATCCGGCAGGGAAGTTTCCATGAAGACGTGGGTGAGGTAGTCATTGTCTATTTCTATTCAGAAAATGTCCTGGTTACCGTCTCTGGCCGGAACATTGACGTTCCGGTGGATAGCGCGCTGGTGGAGAACGCTCTGTCCGGCCAGAGCTCATTTTCTACAATAAACATGACAGGCGGCCAGAAGCTGCGGCTTTACGTTACCCCTTTCGCCCCGGAAGGCCTTCCCCCAGCCCCACCCGGATCAACACCCGTTCTTTCCAGAGTTGACTCCGCAGCACTCGTAATCGGACGTTCCACGGCAGATATCGATGATGCCCTAGAACGGCTGGTTCGAATTCTATTATTAGCGGTTCCTCTGACCCTGGCAGTGGCCGGAGCCGGTGGCGTTTTTCTGGCCAGGAGAGCCCTGAAGCCGGTGGACCAAATCGCCCAGACGGCGCTGCAAATCGAGGAAAAGGACTTGAGCCAGCGAATCCCGGTGGATACCAAGGACGAACTGGGGAGGCTGGCAACAGTGCTCAACCAGATGATTGAACGTCTGGAGAAAGCCTTCAAACGCCAGAGGCAGTTTGCCGCTGACGCCTCTCACGAACTGCGAACGCCCCTGGCAGTGATCCAGGCAGAATCGACCCTGGCGCTGGAGAAGGATCGACCTGCCGAGGAGTATCGGAGCTCTCTGGAGCTTGTGGTGCAGGAATCAGAGCACATGTCTCATATCATCAGCCAACTGCTCACCCTGGCCCGTGCAGATTCCGGAAAGGAACAAATGACCTTCGAAACCATCGACCTCGGCAAGCTGATCGGGGACGTGGTTCAAGATGCTGAAGTGCTCTCGCGGGAGAAGGGACTTCGCTTTGAGCTGGGCCGGATGGACAACGCGATGGTAACAGGAGACAAAGCCAGGCTCAAGGAACTTCTGCTGAATCTTCTGGACAACGCCATCCGATACACGCCGACCGGTGGAACTGTATCTCTCTCGCTGGTACGCCAGGATCGAATGGCAGTGATGGCCATCAAAGACACAGGCATCGGCATTCCGCCGGAGCATTTGCCGCACATCTTTGGACGCTTCTACCGGGTGGATAAGGCGCGCTCCCGCACCGACGGAGGAAGCGGGCTGGGATTGGCCATCTGCCAACACATCGTCGAATCCCACGGCGGCAGGATCGAAGTAGAAAGCCAAATTGGAAAAGGCAGCACCTTCTCGGTATTCCTGCCACTTTCGGAAGAGCGCTGCTGATCCGGCGAAACCAGGAGACTTCCACCGCTGAGGGCGCAGAGAACACGGAGAAATCAAATAAGCCCCCCTCTCCGCGAGCTCTGCGGTAAACTTTCTTTCCGGTTTGAGAGACTACTGAACCGTCGGGGAGGCAGTCCGATCAAAGGGATTGGTTCGCATGGCAAAAGAAAAGTGATAAGGATAGTTGGTTTTCAGGTATTTCATATAGTCCAGCCATTGATGAACCAGCAATACGTAAACCCGCTTCAAGTCGTTGGCGATATGTGCGGAGTCGGCAGGCGGTAGCTCTCGCAGATTCTTTCTGGCATGCAACTCTTCCGTCATGTGAAACACCGCTCGCAGAAGCTTGGTGAAGGATTCATGCTCCAGCAGAGTGGGATTTTCCATCAGCCGCAGCATGAAATCCCTTTTTTCCACCAGGAAAGGCGTCAGCATCTCCAGCTTTATGCCCTCGCTTTCGATAGCGTAATCATGTTTCCTCAAATGGTCGCTGGCACGCGCGAACTCCTGCTCAGACCAGTTATCCTTGACCAGCAGTTCCTTCCTGATGCCATCCACATTCGGGTCGATCTCAGAAAAAGACCTCATCAGCTTTGTGCCCATCTCGTCGAAGAAAACCCCGATCACCATGTTCATCTTCTCCAATCGGGCCTGCTTCTCCCGCTCGCTCAGCAGCCTGTGGATGACCATGGTCACCAGGAGGACTTCGAAGGGAAGAAAGGCAATGTCTCCCACCATATAGATGAAAATGTGATGGGTGTCTTTAAAGAGGAGATAATGGACCCCATACAACGCCACGGACAGCATCACCAATCCGATGCCGAACCAGAGCTGCCAGCCCAAACGTTTCATAGTCACTCCTTACTTCATCTTGGCGGCAATCCGGCGACCGAATTCCGTGCACTGTGCCAGTTCTGATTCGTCCGGAACCCATTTCAGCGTCATTTCAGGCTCCACCACCCCGATACCCGTCTGCTCCATTTCCTGAGTTATGGCTTTAGCAGCGCCCCCTCCCCATCCGTAAGAACCAAAGACTGCGCCGATCTTATTCTTGGGCTTAAGTCCCTTCAAATAGCACAGAAATTCCGCCACCGATGGAAACATGCCGTTATTGAGCGTCGGGGAGCCGATGACCAACGCTTTGGCGTCGAGCACATCGGCCATGACATCACTCTTATCGGACATCGTCAGATTATAGGATTTAACCTCCACTCCCTCCCCCATCAGGCCATCGACGATAGCGCTGGCCATCTTCTCAGTGCTATGCCACATGGTATCGTAAATCACCAAGGCCTTGTTAGTGGTCTTCCCGGCAGCCCATTCGGAGTAGGCGTGGATAATCTTGGCCGGATCGGACCGCCAGATGATGCCGTGATCAGGGGCAATGGTCTTGATGCTCAGACCTCCCAGCTTTTTGACCGCGCCGGGAATCAAATGGCCGAAGAGCATCAGAATATTGGCATAATACTTGGCCGCCTCCTGCATTACCACCGCCGAATCGGCCTCATCATCGAACCGCTCCGAGGTTGCCAAGTGTTGACCGAAGGCGTCGCTGGAGAAGAGAATCTCATCTTGCGGCGAATAGGTGACCATCGAATCCGGCCAGTGCAGCATCGGTATGGGCACAAAAACCAGCTTCCTCTTCCCGATATCCAGCGTGTCCCCCTCTTTGACCGCTATCATCGGCCTCTCCAGGCCGAAATGCTTTTTGAGCCCCGCCTCGCCAAACTTGGCTGTAGTAATCAGCTCGGCGCGAGGGGCCGCTTCCAGCATCATGGGTAAAGCGCCGGAATGATCCATCTCCACATGATTGGAGATGATATAGTCAATCTGCGAGGGGTCGACGATCTCCCGGATTCTCCGCAGCATCTCTGAAAAAAACGGGGCCTTTACCGTATCGATGAGTGTGATTTTCTTATCGATGATGAGAAAGGCATTATAAGTTGTTCCCCGATGCGTTGAATAGCCATGAAAATTCCTGATCCCCCAATCGATCGCTCCCACCCAGTAGACGCCTTCCACAAGTTGGACTTTACCCATCCGAGTTTCTCCTTTCCAATGAACTTTTGATTGAGTACGGATCAACCCCCTTACCCTCAACCATGGGGGAAGAGGAGGGGATATGGGGGACACCCCCAAACCTCCGGCAGGGAAGCGTCCCTGCACTCTCTAAATCCCTCTCAGGGAATCACTCTGAGCATAGCCTCCTGCCCCCTACTTTCCCACCTGATATCCGGCTTTTTCAACCGCTTTGGCCACCTGATCCATGGTGACCGTATCCGGCTTATCAAATGCGGCCTCTCCAGATTTGAGGTCCACCTTCACGTTCTTCACGCCAGGCAATTCCTGCAGTGCCTTGGTTACATGCTGTACACAATGGCCGCAGGTCATCCCGTTGACTTTTATTTTCGTTGCCATATACTCCTCCTTCGCTTAATCGCGGTTTTCTGGCCTAATCCCCGAAAAAGCCCTTGTCCAGATCGCCGCTGTTGGAATATCCCCGGGTTTCCCAGAAGCCCTCATAATTCTCATCATCAGACAGCTCAATTTCGGTGATCCACTTGATCCACTTATATCCCCATTTGCTCTCCGCCACCAGTTGGAAAGGAAAACCTCGCTCAGGCGGAAGCACAGCCTCGTTCATCTTGTAGGCCATCAGGATATCATTCCCTAAGATGTATTCCAAAGGGAACGACGTGGTATATCCGTCATACGCATGAAAGATAATGACTTTGGCGCTCTCGGTCGGCTTGGCGTTTTCCACCAGATCCCGAACCAGCAGGCCTTCCCAGAGAATCTTCACGCTCCACCCTTCCACACAGTCGAGGCTGACCACCTTGCTATGATGAGCGTACCCATCAATGACATCGGCGTAACTGTACTCGATAGGGCTCTCCACCAGACCCGATATTTTCAGCTTATACTCCTCAACATTCACATGCTGTGGACCGCTGATCGAGTTCTCTCTGAAGTCGCTGATCGAGGCGAGGTTTTCCCCCTGATAGTCTCTGACCTCAATATACGTTGGAGCCGATGCCTTTTCAGATTCCCCATCTCCACCACAACCACCCCATGCCACCGACCCCATCACTGCAAAGAGCAATACCATAAGACCGCACATGACTTTCCTCATCATTCCGCCCCCTCCTTACCGCATCAGCGCCCGCACCCCAAAAGAAGCTTCAATCGATGCGCTTGAACATTTTCTTGCCCACACCACAGATCGGGCAGGTATCCGACGGTTCTCCCTCTACCGTGTTGCCACAATACTGGCACACATAAACCGGCTTCTCCTCGATCTTCTTATCCCCTTCCAGCATTTTGAGATAGGCCAAAAACAGCCCGTGATGAATCTCCTCCACCTGGTTGGCCTGATCGAAGTTCTTCAGCGCTTCTTTGGCGCCTTCCGACTCTGCCTGTTTGATGAATCCGGGATACATTTCGGTGAACTCGTGGTTCTCGCCTTCGACTGCCCCCTTCAGGTTCTCCCTGGTGGACTGAATCCCCTTGAGCGCCTTGAGATGATTGCGGGCGTGGGCCGTTTCAGCATCCGCGGCGGCCCGGAAAAGGCGCGCCACCTGCTTGAGCCCTTCCTTCTCAGCCTGTTCGGCAAAGAACAAATACCTTCGGTTAGCCTGACTTTCTCCGGCAAAGGCGTGCTGGACATTTTCCTGGGTCTTACTCATTTAGTGTCTCCTTTCGCAGTCTTGTGATTTTCTTCTATTATGGCTGAATCGGCAAACCGCCGATGTGACAATAGTCTCATCAGATGACAATTTGCCAGCCCTCACATCTCTCAGTATTTGTGATTCTGCCGCCAGACTCATATCACGGTTTCCACACTTCCCACACCCTACCCACCAGTTCCGGTCCGGGTTTGAGAGTGGTTTGGCCGGGCTGCCATCCTGAAGGCGTCACCTCTCCAGTCTTAGCGACATGCTGGAAGGCTTTGACCTGCCGAATGAGCTCCAGCGGGTTGCGGCCCACCTCCGGGGTAAGCACCTCCATGGCTCGGATGACGAAATCCGGGTCGATGATAAACCGCCCCCGGATATCCACGCCGGCCGCTTCGTCATATATCCCGTAGACGCTGCCGATCTGGCCTCCGGCATCGGAAAGCATGGGGAATGGCACGCCTCCAGCCACCATTTTGGACAGCTCCTGCTCCTGCCATATTTTGTGCACAAAGCGGCTGTCAGTGCTCATAGCCAGCACTTCAACGCCTAACGCCTGGAACTGATCGTACAGGGCGGCGACCGCCGCCAGCTCGGTCGGTCAGACGAAGGTGAAGTCTCCGGGGTAAAAACACACCACAATCCACTTGCCCTTATAATCGGAGAGCTTGATGGGCAGAAACCCCTTCCCGGCAACAAAGGCATTGGCCTCAAAATCAATAGCTGGTTTCCCTACACGTGCGACCATTCTGGCAACCTCCTTTACGGGTGCAGTTCCTCCTGCGGAACCGGCCGATTCGGATGGGGGCAAAATAACACCCTTGGCCGGTTTGACGCATCCCTCTTTCAGTTCAGCCATATGAACCTCCTCTATTATCCTGCCGCGTTTTCTGGTCTCCCTTGGCGACGCGGCTGCCATATTCCGGATCGGCTTTGGAGAAGACAGCCGTCTGCCGCAACTCAATCCGCTTCAGAAGCCCTCGAATACGTTTATGCTACGATCAGGCGAGGTCGAAGCGGTCAAGATTCATTACCTTGTTCCACACCGCTACAAAGTCGCGCACGAACTTCTCCTGGGAGTCCTCACATCCGTAGACTTCCACCAAGGCCCGGAGTTGGGAATTCGAACCGAAGATGAGGTCAACACGGGTGCCGGTCCACTTGAGTTCGCCGCTCTCGCGATCACGACCCTCGAATACGCCTTTGTCTTCCGAGGTTGCCTTCCAGGTCGTGCTCATGTCGAGCAGATTCACGAAAAAGTCATTGGTGAGCGTCTCTGGCCGCTTGGTAAAGACACCGTGCCGGGACTGTCCGAAGTTGGCATTCAAGACGCGCATGCCGCCAACGAGAACCGTCATCTCAGGAGCAGTGAGCGCCAGCAGTTGCGCCCGATCAACCAGCAGTTCCTCTGCCGATACTGCATACTTAGTCTTGAGGTAGTTACGGAACCCGTCTGCAGCCGGTTCGAGTACGGCGAATGATTCCACGTCGGTTTGCTCCTGCGACGCATCCATGCGTCCCGGCGTGAAGGGAACGGTCACATCGTGACCGGCATTCTTCGCAGCTTGCTCGACACCTGCGCATCCACCCAAGACAATCAAGTCGGCGAGCGAAACCTTCTTTCCTTTTGACTGCGCGCTGTTGAACTCCTTCTGGATTCTCTCAAGGGTCTTCAACACCGTCGACAGTTGGGCCGGCTGGTTCACTTCCCAGTCCTTCTGTGGCGCGAGGCGGATGCGTGCCCCGTTGGCGCCCCCGCGCATGTCGGTGCCGCGGAAGCACGCCGCAGATGCCCACGCGGTGGAGACCAATTGGGACACGGACAGTCCCGATGCGAGGATCTTGCCCTTGAGGTCGGCGATGTCCTTCTCCCCGATCAGTTCATGATCGACCGCGGGCACGGGGTCCTGCCACAGCTGCGGCGGCGGAACCCAGGGGCCGAGGTAGCGCGAGACCGGTCCCATGTCGCGGTGCAACAGCTTGTACC
>JAQTRE010000075.1 GCA_028711995.1 Dehalococcoidia bacterium
TTTCTTGACTTTGCCCAGTTCCTCGCGGGCTATGCTCAGTGCGCTCTTGTGTGGTTCGGGGTCAATAGTTACCAGGCGTTCCATGAAGTTATTCAGCATATCGGGGTACTGATCGAAGAGACGGGGTGAACTCATGAATGCCGGAGCCAGCCGATGAGTCTTCATGGAGGAAAGAGCTGCTCCCCGGTTCAGAAGCGTCAGATAGTGGCGAAGCGTGGAAGCTGAGAAATCTCCCTTTTGACAGGCATGGATTGCTGTCTCGCCTGCGCTTTTCCCTGAGGCTATTGCAAGGTTCATCCCCATCAGAACAAGACCGGTGTTTACACAAAAGCCTCCGGCATCTCCCGCGACCAGAAGGCCGCTCTTGAATAGCTTTGGCATCCCTGCCAGGCCGCCTTCAGGGATGAGGTGCCCGGAGTACTCCATCAGTCGGCCGCCCTCGATGAGGCGCGCGATTCCCTGCCTGGCTTTGAAGCGTTCCAGTACCTCGTCAGCTGTGATACGCTGGTTCACCAGCGCCTGGGGCTGCACTACGACGCCGATAGATACGCTCTCTTTGTTGGTGTAGATGAATCCGCCGCCCGGGATGCCGCGGGCAAAATCACCGATTACTGTATATGATGCGCCGGCGTTGCCGATAAGCCCGAAGCGCTCGTTGATGGTCTTTGCCGGCAAGGCAAGCAATTCCTTAACCCCTAGACCGATATCATTGTGGCCAAGCTCTCTGCGGAGTTCGGCCTTCTGTGCCAGCAGCGAGTTCACTCCATCAGCGAGAATAACAATGTTGGCTCTAACATCTCCATCGGCTCGCTGGGTCTTGACACCTGTCACTTTGTCACCGTCATAAAGAAGATCATCTACAACCGTGCTGGTCACAAGGATTGCTCCGGCATCACGTGCCTTGTTTACCAGCCATTCATCAAACTCCCGGCGCAGCACAGTGAATCCATTGAAAGGAGGTTTGAGAAATCCACTGTTGCCGAAATCGATCTCCAGAGATCTCTCGCCGGAGGTCATCATGATCCTTTGGTACTGTACCGGGCGTTGGAGTGGGGCTTCTTTCCAGAATTCGGGGACAAGCTCCTGCAACACCTGCGCAAACAGCATGCCTCCCGTCATGTTTTTGGCGCCCGCGAACTCTCCGCGTTCGATCATAAGGACCTTCAAGCCCGCGGTAGCAGCGGTCAAAGCGGCCGAGGCTCCAGCCGGACCCGCTCCGACCACTATCACATCAAACGTTTCCGGCATTTTGCGCCTCTACTGCTTGTCGTTTTCTGATTTGTTCGATCAATACAGGCAATACTTCTCGAAGATCCCCAACTGCTGCCAGGTCGGCGAGCTTCATGATCGGGGCCCCTTTGTCCGAGTTGATGGCAATGATCAATCGCGAGTCTTTCATTCCTCCAATGAAGTAACTCGTGCCCGAGACGCCGATCGCCATAAACAGGCGCGGGGACAGCCGTCTCCCACTGCTTTCTCCCACAAGCCGGTTTCGCGGCAACCAGCCATTGTCTACCGTGGGCTTAGACCCACCCACAGCTGCGCCCATGACATCAGAGAGATTCCAGATGAGATCGAGGTTCTGCTTCTGGTGGAATCCGTAGCCAGCCGCGACTATTCGCTCGGCTTCGTCGAGCGCGACCACCTTGGGATCGGCCTTCACAAACCCCTTCACCTCTGTGCGGGGCATAGGCATGTCTCCCAACTGCATGGCGACGATATCGCCTTTTCGAGTATTAACAGCTCGGTCTAAACCCACACTGCCGGGCTTCATGGTTACTACCGTGGTGGAGTTGGGAGCGAACGTAAAAACACCATGCGCCTTGCCCAGACAGGTCGAACGATTGATCCTCAGGCTGTTATCCTGCTGAACGGCTATGGTGACGGTGTTAGCCGCGAATCCGCTCTTCAACCGGGCCGCAAGTCGTGGAGCCAAGCTGGCACCATTTGGCGTTGCCGCGATGAGGACGAGCATGGGAGAATGCTCAATTTTCAGTTTCGAAAATGCATGCGTGTACAGATCGGCGCTGAATTCGTTTAGACGCCGGTCCTCAAACAGATAGACGACGTCAGATCCATAAGCCACGAGCTTGTCTGTAAACCTGGAGACGTTTTCCCCAAGAAGAAAAGCACATACCTTCCCTTTGAGACGACTGGCCAACCGGCGAGCCTCCCCAAGCATCTCCAGACTGGATTCCCGGATCTCACCTTGTTCATGCTCAGCCCAAACCCAGATCTCGTTATCCATGCACACCTACCACCTTTCTTGTGATGTGATGAAATCATAAAACCATCAGCACAGCACGCTCGGAAGCGACCCCGAGTATCGCCTCCACGTTGAGAGCTTGCCCCCTGACCGAACTGAAACCTAGAGTAACAAGCCTACCCGTTTGCCGTCCTTGATGGCGTCGTCGATGCCAAAGATATTGGCGCGGGATTCTCTGGCGTCGCCGATTATGTGGAGTTCGGGAACCTTCCCTAGCAGAGAGTGGTAAAGGGCCTCTACGGGCGGCTTGGATGTCACAAGAATCACGGTATCGACATTCTCAATCGCACTTGGCTGGAAGGTCAGTTGATTCATCAGATGAACTGTGTGATCGTCGATGCTGGAGAAAGCTGTATTTGGAATGAATGTTGCCTTGGGCAGCACGCGCATGCCAATGACAACGTCGATGCCAAGGTCGGATACCGATCGCCCCATCTTCGGGTCGATGCTGACAACGGTCACATCCTTGCCCTGGTCTGCCAGCATCTCAGCAATACCGGGGCCAACAACATAGGCTGTTGTGTCGTAAATCACCACACGCTGGCCGACAGGTTTCTTGCTCAGCACCACATCTTCTGGTGTGAGCACATACTCTGCATCCGCACCGGGTATGGCATACATCTGCTTCGGAGTTATACCGAGGCGAGAATAGGTGGCGACTGTCGCGACGATGACTGCGTCTGGATGAAGTGCAGCAATATTCTCGGGCGTAGCTTCGGTATTCAGCCGAATATCCACATTCCGCTTCTTGAGTTGAAGCGAGAGCCAACGGACGACGTCGCTGCGGTCGCCCAAACCAGGCAGCTGCGCCTCCAGTCGCACATGACCGCCGAGTTGCTCAGCTTGCTCGAGCAGAATGACGTTGTGGCCACGCTGAGAAGCGACCATGGCGGCTTCCATGCCTGCCACACCGCCGCCTGCGATGACGACTTTCTTTTTCTTATCTGCTGGTGTGGGCGTGGGTTTGTGTTCTTGTCCAACCTCTGGATTGACGGTGCAGCCGATGGGCTGGAAAAAGCGGCTACGCAGGAAGCAGCCCTCAACGTCGCCGATACAGGCACGTATCTCTTCAGTATCGCCCCGCTTAGACTTGTTAGCCCATTCGGGATCGGCGATGAGCGAGCGAGCCATTACGATCATATCGCATTGGCCTTCAGCCAGGGCTTGTTCCGCGAACTCCGCAGTGGTGATGCGTCCACCGCTGATGATGGTGACATTGTCAATCGCTTCACGCACAGCCGCCGCAGCATAGAGGTTGGTGCCTTGAGGCATGTACGATGAAGGATAGTGGAAATATGTCGTTTGCGGTTTTTGGCCGCGAGCGCCAACTCGGAAGTAGTCGACCTTTCCAGTATCCGCCAGCATCTTGCACATCTCGACGCCTTCCTCCAGCGTAATTCCCCCATAAATCGACTCATCGACGTTCGTCTGGAAACCGATGGCGAAATCCCGTCCGCAGCGCTCCCGAACCCCATCGATGATTTCAAAGACGGCCCTCAGCCGGTTTTCCATGCTGCCGCCATATTCATCTGTGCGTTTGTTGTACAAGGGAGAGGAGAAACACTGCAGTCCTGCGCCGCCACCCATGGGGAAATCGATACCATCGGCACCGGCTTCCCTGGCCGTTTCCGCCCCAATAGCGTGCCACTTGATGACCTGCCGAATTTCGTCGATTGTCATCGTGCGGCCCTGGTTTTCGGTCCAGAGAGACTGTGGGACTAAACCGGAAGGCTGTGCCTGTCCGGGAGCGCCCGTGAACCACGTCCCCTGGACTATAGCTTTCGCTCCCCACTTATGGATGGCTGCAATGAGCTTGGAGAGGCCGGGGATGCAATTTCGGTCAAAGAGCTCGAAAGAAAACCCTTTAAACAGGCCGGTCGGTACCACGGGGCAGTTCGCAATCGCAAGCGTGCCCACACCGCCTTTGGCCCGCGCCTCAAAGTAGCCGATCTGCGCGTCCGATCCAGGAGGAAGGGTGAAGATATGGTGGGGAGACATGAATATCCGATTCGGGACCTCCAAGGCTCCGATCTTGGTTGGACTGAACAAATACTTGAAATTACCCATTTTTCCTCCTTTTCACATGTGATGACGCCTGCAACGGCTGAAGCGCAAAGCCCCGGGTCTTCGCCGGATCAGCGTTTCTTGACGATCAGCGGGCTCTTGAATTCACGCAGGTCCGGACAGTAGTTGGCAAAGTTGTTGGCATATATGATCCCCGGTTTGGCCCCACAGACAATAGGAATGGTCTGAATCATTGGCACCGCGGTGGCATAGTAGGCAGGCGATGTGCGGTCGCCGGGACGGAAATGGAGATTCTTTTCGGCAGATGCCAGAAGCTCAAACCTGGCCTTGACGGAAACCGGTTCAGCCTCGATAGTGACGGAGTAGGAGTCGCCAGGGGCTAGCCCTTCCGGCAGGTCTCGCGGATCGTTATACCAGATTTCCTCAAGGGTGATGAACTTTCTGCCTTCCACAATGGCATGGTAGAACAAATTAACACCTGATCGAGTGCCCTTGCGTATAGTCATAGGGGCCATCTTGATATCCTCGCGGGCGGCTTTATATATCTTTTCCGATTCGATACGATCCAGCTTGACACCCAGAATGTGGCAAGTCAACGCCAGGGTTTCGCTGTACCCCCGATCGCCGACATTTTCGATCCACGGCTTCTCCGAGAGCTCCTGTCCGTAGCCCAGACCCCAACACATGTCGGCACTCTGGGTCTGGCTGGTATCGGACAATTCCTGAACCTTGATATAGGAGATGCTGGTGGAAGCGCCGGTGAGGGTGGCGATGATGCGCTCGTACAACCACCCCGGGTTCACTCCCGTGGAGTGCAGGCAGGTGCCGCCTTTTTCACAGGCCTTTTGGAACTTATCCGCCAGAGCCTGCGAGGTATATGGTGGATACCACCATCCGATGGAGGTGATCACATTCCTGCCGGATTCCAGCAGCCGACAGACAATATTGGTAGCCTCGGAATCGATCTCTACCTGGGTGCTCATGTTGGGAGTGAAGAGGACCACATCGGCAGCAGTCCCGATGATCTTCTCCTTATCGGTGGTGATTTTGACGCCGGTGGGTGCCATGCCCAGATACTCCCCCACATCCTTGCCGTTCTTCTCCGGGTTGTAGGCCAGGACCCCAACCAGTTTCAGTTCTGGCTTTTTGGTGATCTCCCGAAGCAGGGCATTCCCTACTGTTCCCGGACCCCAGACGATGACACGGTAGGCTGGTTTCATGCTTTCCTCCTCTTCAAAGGCTCGAGTGCATGGGATTGCCGGATGCAGCAGTTCATTCCTTACAGGCGGGCATGCCCTCGTTGCCTAAATAGTTAACGTTATTTTGGCACAGCGTAACAGTAGGTGTCAAGATATCGCATTACGCGGTAAATTTGTTATCAGAGCTTGAATATTGTTTCCAGATGGAGTCATCGAGGGGATGGCCGGCAGGATGGCCGGAGGCGTATCACAATGAGTGCAGAAGATCCTTTTGATGGGGAAAGTCGGGATCCCGTGAGGCTTGAGATGGGAGTGGTGCAGGATACTTCCTGCCGGGGGTTTGGGGGTGTCCCCCAAATTCTCCCTCCTCCCCAAGAGTGGGGGCAGGGGGTTGATCATGCCCTGATCAGATCATCTTCCTAATAGATGGCCTTTTCCGCTGCCAGATTCTCGATTTCGGAATTGCTCAGCCCCAGGAGTTCCCCGAACACATACTGGTTATGCTCTCCCAGAAGCGGGCCGTGGCGGGTGACCCGGGCCGGGGTCCTTGATAGCTTCCAGGGTGGGGCAATAACCGTGTGCTTCCCCAATCCCGGATGAGGTACCTCAATAAAGAAATCGCGCTCGCGGAGATGCGAGTCTTCATAGAGCTCTTTACCGTTCCAAATGGGGATCGCTGCCACTCCGGCTTTCTGAAGCATCTCCATTGCTTCGTAGGCGTTTTGTTTAACCGTCCAGCCGGCTACCATCTTATCCAGCTCCAGATGATTCTGTCGGCGCGCTTGGGCATTGGCGAACCGTTGATCGAGAATCCATTCCGGGTGCCCGATGATTTGGCAGAACGCCTGCCATTCTTCTTCGGTGCCGATGGCGATGCTGATCCACTTATCTTCGCCTTTGCAACGATACCCGTTGTGGGGCGCCATGCATTCATCCTCATTCCCCTGGCGGAATTGTACCCGGCCGTTCATAGTGTAGTCCATGAGCACATTACCGAGGAGCACGCTGATGGCCTCGGAGCAGGAGAGATCGATATGCTGACCCTCTCCGGTTTTTTGCCGGTGAATGAGCGCCGCGATTATGGCAAAAGCTCCGGTGGTTCCGGCAAGGAGGTCAGATTCCCCCAGCGAGAGAAGAGGTTCATGATCGGGATATCCCGTTATGTATGATGACCCGCCCAACGCGCCGAAAGAGGGGGCGTATCCGATGTATTTCTTCGCGGGGCCGGTCATTCCCAGTGCGGAGATCGAGAGCATGACCAGTCTCGGATTGATTTTATGGAGAACCTCGTATCCCAGGCCCAGCCTGTCGATGACGCCGGGGCGCATATTCTGGACCGCCACATCGCTGATTCTGGCGATTTCCCTGGCGAGTTGGGCTCCCTTGGGATGTCCCAGGTTGAGGGTTATGCCGATCTTATTGACGTTCAAATCGCTGAAGACCGGCGAATTGTCTATTCCGCTATAGATATCTCCGGTGGTCAGGGAAAGGACCCTGGAATGATCGATCCGCGTTCTGCTTTCAACCTTGATGACTTCGGCTCCCAGTCTGGCCAGAAGCCCAACGGCGTGAGGGCCGGCCCATGCCCAGGTGAAATCGGCTACCCGTATCCCTTCGAGCGGTCGAAGCCTCTTTCCGGTCTCGATCGGATCGCATGACGCATCAAGTTTTTTGCTGTTCCGAATCATGCTACCGATCGACTTATTGTGCTCCCCGAGCGAAGGGGCGGAGCGTTCGATTTTGAAGGGCGTCTCAGAGAATATGGAGGAGGCTCCGGGATATTTGATCTTCGAACCGGAAGGATGATCGATTTCGACGAAGAATCCTCGCGCGTTGTATTGGCCGGATTCGGCGATGTCTTTGGCGGACATCACGGAAGCGACCGGGCAATTGGCCTCCTGCCCGTTGTGATAGAAGTCGTCTTTGGCCTGATCTTTGGCCCACTCACAGATGCGAGGCAGTATCTCGGTATAAAAGCGTTTGGATCGCTCAATGAGACTGTCGAAGGCCTTGTCCTGAGCCCACTTCGGGTTGCCCATGATATGAAGGAGGCCTTTCCAGTGATGATCCTCGTGAGCTGAAAGCACTACGTGGCCATCCTTGCACGGTACGAGTACGCTGGTGCCGTTGATGCGATCGGTTCGGGTAGTAATCATTCCGGTGTTGGCATAGTGCGATGCCCAGACCCGGGCCAGATCAAGCATGGCTTCCTGCTTTGAGAGATCCACAAACTGGCCCAGCCCCGTCTGTTTCTGATCGTAAATGGCGGCGAGAGTACCGACGGACGCGCTCAGTCCACAGCTGAATTCGCCGATCAGGCTGCCATATTTCAATGGCTCCCTTTCCGGGAAGGGCGATCCGTAGGGCATGAGATAGCCAAAAAGGCTACAGTGAGCGGTATTCAGCGGATAAGCCTTATACTCGGCGTAAGGCCCTGACTGACCGAAGGGGGTCACTGCCGTAACCACGAGGCGCGGATTCAGCTTCCGAAGGGCTTCGAAGTCGAGCCCCAGTTCTTTTGCGGTACGGGCGGATTTGTCGTGGATCAGCAGATCGGCAGTCTGGATCAGTTTAGCAAGCGTCTCTCTGTCCTCCGCCGATTTCAGGTTCAGGGTGATTCCCTTTTTGTTCGTGTTGAGATACAGGAAGGTAAGGCTGAGCTCGGATTGGTCATGGAGGAAAGGGCCTCTTCTTCGGGAAGGGTCGCCGATTGCGGGCTCTTCGATCTTGATGACCTCGGCTCCCAAATCGGCCAATAGCTTGCTGCAGTACGGCCCAGATACAAGATCGGCATATTCGAGTACCCTGATTCCAGCCAGCGCTTTTGTGCTCATAATTACAGGGGACTGCCATCTGTTGTGATGCGTTCCCCAAGCGGCATTATAGCATGCCGTGGGGACACCAGCAACGGCTGGGTAACTGACTGTGGATTCCGGGTCAAGCCCGGAATGACTCGGAAAAACCGTTAGTGTTGAGCCCAGTCGAAGCATGAAGCAAGGAAAACGTCATTCCCGCGAAGGCGGGAATCTAGGAGGGTGGGTGTTGCCAGCAATATCAATCTCGGGCGGGGATCGCCGGAAAACCTATATCGGAGCCTTAATGGTGATGATGGTTCCCTTGCCCTCCTCGGACTTAGCCTCCAGGCGGCCATCGAGCAATCGCACTCTTTCTTGCATTCCGGTCAGGCCGAGCTTTCCGATCCGGGAGAGGTCGCTCACCTCAGCAGGAAGGTTGAACCCGATGCCATTATCGGTGATGACGACGGTGGTTTTTCCATCGCCGAAGGTAATGGAAACTTCAGCCTTTGAGGCGTGAGCGTGCCTGCCGATATTCCTCAGTCCTTCCTGAACAATGCGGAAAAGGATCAGCTCTGCTTCCTGAGAGAACCTTCGCTCAGCGCCGTGTATTTGCAGGCTGGTTTCCACCCTTTGCTCCGTCTGGAGTTGCCGGGTGAGCCAGTGGAGCGCCGGGATCAATCCCAGGTCGTCCAGAATTGAGGGGCGCAGACCGCGGGTGATATGGCGCACTTCCTGCAATACGTCCTTGATCTGTTCGTGGAAAGCCCACATTTCCCTGGCTTCACCCAGAGGCAGCTCAGATTTGTCATGTAGGAGGTTTTCCAGTTGATGAAGCAGCGCGATGAGGGATTGGGCGGTGCTGTCATGGAGTTCGTGGGCGATGCGCAGCCGCTCCTCCTCTTGAGCTCGGGTGATCTGCTGAACATAGAAACGCAGGTTTTCCTGCATCCGTTTTTCCTCGGTGATGTCCCGGGCGATATTCTGAAAGCCTTTGGGATGGTCTCCACTGGATAGCAGATTGGTGGTCAACATCAGTGTTGTCTCTGTGCCATCCCGTTGGATGAAGTGCTGCTCATAGGGTTGAGTCACGGTTTGACCGTGGAACAATTTGTAGCCCACTTCCATCGCGTTCTTCAGGCTTTCTGTAGGGAGGAGATCCTTGATGTTCATCTTCGATAGCTTTTCCGCAGTGGAGTTGAAGAGGACTTCGCCAGCCTTGTTGACCATCTGGATGTTGCCCTCCATGTCATGAACCCAGATGGCATCGTGGGCGCTATCGAACAGCTCTCTGTAGTTGGTTTCACTCTGGCGCAATTGTTCGGCTATCGTCAATTGTTCCTGGTAAAGGCGGGCGTTATCAATGGCGATGCCGATTTCGTTTGCGATAGCCGTCAGCAACTCGATTTCCTCAAAATCAAATTCCCTGTGCTGGTGCGTAGCCACACACAGTGTGCCCACAATCTTTCCCCTGGCTTTCATGGGCACAATCAGCTGAGCCTGAATATTCTCGCGTTTGACCACCTCTCTGGTTAAGCGAGGGTCTTGGGATACGTCATCTACCAAGAGTGGCTCTCCGGTCTGGGCCACCCATCCATTAAAACCTTCCCCCACTTTTATTCGATCCACCAGACGGGCAAATTCCGGTGAAACGCCTTCAAAATCCATGACTACAAGCTCACCGGTTTTGTCTTCGAGGATAAAAAGCAAGACAACCTCAACTCCCATCACTTCCACAACCAGGTCGATCGCCATGCGCTGGAGCCGGTCCATTTCCAGCGACTGGGCGAGCAAGCTGGAGAGCTTACTCAATGTGGTCAGCTTCTGCTGGTATCTCATGGTGTTGCGAATCTGGGAGCGGAGCTTCTCCTGGGCGGTGAACATCGAGGCAGTAGATTGTTCCCGTTCTCTCATTGCCTTCATTTGTCTAGCTCGTGCTCTGAACCAGAAATTTGCCAGGATACCCACCAGGACCACAGCGCCAGTCTCGAAAACAGCATCGGTGGGGGTTGTGGAGATGAACAGAATTCGGGGCAGCATGGCAAACAGGCTAACGGCGGTCAAGGCCAACCCGGCTGTGGCTCCGAAAATATAGCCCGCATAGATGATCGGCACAAGGTAGAAGATACGGTCTACCGAATGCCTTTGCAGGCCCCAGAGGTAGTCGCCGGATGATGAATCGGAGAGGCCCAGTTGATCGGGATAATGAAAAACGGTGCAGATCGCCACCATGAGTGTGATGGCCCAGAAATGGGGGTTCTTTGCCAGCGTTCCGGCTTGTTTGGGCCACTTCGGTGGTGTTCTCATCTATTCTCCGTTGGGGGCATCGGGTTGGGATACCTCGGCCAGCGTGAACCATCTTCTTCTGAGTCCTTCCATCACTGCCTCAATCCGGGAAGACACACCCAATTTGGTGAAGATGTTTCCAAAGTGACTCTCTACGGTGTGAACGCTGAGAGATAGCTGCTTGCTGATTTCCTTGTTGCTCATTCCTCTGGCGGCCATTCGGAGCACTTCAATCTCCCGGTCGCTGATCGAATCAGCTGCCATCTGTCGATTTTCATTAGCGCCTGTGTCCCTGAAGCGCTCTACCAGCTTCCGGGCCACCACAGGATGCAGCACCGACTCCCCGGATCGCACAGTGCGAATGGCCTCGACAAGTTCATTCCCACTCATGTCTTTGAGTAGATAACCGGAGGCCCCTGCTTCCAGAATGGGGAAGATGTATTCCTCATAGTCGTAGGCTGGGAGGATCAAGATGATGATGGAGGGCTGAAGCTGTTTGATCTTTCGGGTGGCTTCGATGCCATTGAGCTTGGGCATGTTGATATCCATGATGATGACATCAGGATTGAGTGCTTTGGCCAACTTTAGGGCCTCTTCACCGTCGCTTGCCTCGCCAATCACCTCGAGGTCTTCTTCCCGATCCAGGAATTGACGGATACCCTGGCGCACCATTTTGTGATCTTCAGCAAGCAGAATTCTGATCTTATCCATAAATACCCCCGCGAGATGCTATCAAAATCTTCAAAGATCCCCCTATGTCGATCAGGGCTCGCAGTCCTGACGTAGTCTGACTCGACCCCCTAGCTCCCACTCGTTGGGGGAATTGTAAGGGCACGTTGCAACGTGGCCCCCACGGGGCCCCACCAGGCCCCCGGAAGGAAGAATCCTTTACATCGTGTTTGCCAGTCCCTGCTAAGTTATTACTGTCTTTGCGAGGGACCAGTGGTGGCGAAGCAATCTCACAACGCATGACGAAAGGGATTGCCACGCGTTGCTCGCAAAGACATCTTGATCCTCTACCTATCCATATCTTAGGCGGTTTGGCAATGGGTTTCAATGGAACTGATGTGGCGAAGCGCTATTTGGCATCAGTGAAAACCATGACCATGAGTAATTGAAATCCCTGAATGGAATCACCATCGGCACCCAGTTTCTCATCGGAATGCAGTAATAATTGCCCTGATGTAACTTCGTGGTGATTATGGTCTACTTAAACCGGAATCTTCTCACACAAGGAGGTGTCAAGTGGGTTTAAGGGCATATTTGTTGGTTGACGTCAATGATGATGTGGAGCAACGGGATTTTGTGCAGGCATTAAGAGAACTGGAAGAAATGCCGGGGATTGATTTCGTTGACCCGGTCATCGGAGCGCACGATATCGTCATCATGGTAGATGCGCCGGTAACAGTGGAAGCGATTGCCAGTAAGATCCGGGCCAAAGGCTGGGTGAAGAACCTGGAGATCATGAGGATCGTCTCCATGTTTGAGCGGCATCGGGCTTCAAAGAAGGAACTCCTCAAAGCGTTGATGCACGGAGGGGTGTAAACGCTTATCCCTGATCGGCTGTTCGCCATGACAGAGCTTTTGGCAATAAGGAGACTAAATGAATAGCGAAACAATGGTAAGGGAAACGCCCAGCCTTACAGCCATCGATGCGATCGCTCACAAGCATAATGTGCAGCCAGGCGCGATGATCCCGATTCTCCAGGAAATTCAGGAGGCGTATGGTTATGTTCCTCCGGTGGCCATCCAGCGGATAGCGGAGAACACGGGTGTCCCTGTGAGCGAGTTGTATGGCATTGTTACTTTCTACTCCCAGTTTCGGCTTCAGCCTCTGGGCAAAAATCATGTTAAGGTGTGTCACGGCACTGCCTGTCATCTGGGAGGAGCGGAAAGGATAGCCCACTCCATCGAACAGGTGACCGGTGCCAAAGAGGGCGAGACCAGCAAAGACGGGCTTTTCACCGTAGAGCGGGTCGCCTGTCTGGGCTGTTGCAGCTTATCTCCGTGCATCACCGTCAATGACCAGGTCCACGGGCAGATTTCTCCGGAGGCTACGCACAAATTGATGAGTCAGATCAAGGAGTCGGAAGGGGTTGTTGAGTCGGTAAAGGTTGGATAGATGGTCTCGGAGACGAACAGGAGCGTTCGATGTTTACAGAAAAAGATGGATATTCCCCCAATGGGCATCGCACTGTGCTAGTGTGCGAGGGCACCGGCTGCACATCATCCAAGTCAGATCAGATACGGGAGACGCTGGAGGAAGAGGTCAAAAAGGCTGGTCTGGATAACGTCAAGGTCGATTTCACAGGCTGCCACGGTTTTTGTCAGCAGGGCCCGATTGTCATTGTGGAACCTGAAGGCACTTTCTACGCCCATGTGAAGGTAGAGGATTCGGCAGAGATCGTCTGGTCTCATCTTAAAGAAGGCAAACCCGTAGAGCGGCTTTTCTATCGCGATCCGGTGAGCAATCAGGCTATACCCACTTATGGCGAGATAAACTTCTATAAGAAACAGAAGCGACTCATCCTGCGAAACTGCGGCCATATCAATCCGGAAAGCATCGATGACTATATTGCCGTCGAGGGGTATCAAGCCCTGAAGAAGGCACTTCTGGAAATGTCTCCCGAACAGGTGTTGGAAGAAGTGAGACGTTCCGGGCTCAGAGGTCGGGGAGGCGCCGGTTTCTCGACTGCCCAGAAATGGGAGTTCTGTCGTAAAGCCGCAGGCAGAGAGAAATATGTGATCTGCAATGCGGATGAAGGCGACCCCGGCGCTTTTATGGATCGGAGCACCATGGAGGGCGACCCGCATACGGTCATCGAGGGGATGATCATTGCTGCCTATGCCATTGGGGCAACCGAGGGTCACATCTATTGCCGTGCTGAATATCCTCTGGCGATCAAGCGCTTGCATATTGCGCTTCGACAGGCCGAGGAACGCGGATTTCTGGGCGAGAATATTCTGGGCTCAACCTTCAGTTTCATGGTCCATATAAAGGCAGGGGCCGGCGCATTTGTGTGCGGCGAAGAGACCGCGCTGATGGCCTCGATCGAAGGCAAGCGGGGCATGCCTCGTCCCCGGCCTCCGTTTCCTGCCGAGAGAGGCTTGTGGGGAAAACCCACCAATATCAACAACGTGAAAAGTCTGGCCAGTGTCCCGGTGATTATCAACAAAGGCGCCGAGTGGTATGCTTCCATCGGCACGGAGAAGAGCAAAGGCAAGGGATTTGAAACGGCAGTGATAGGTCTGTCGGTGGGAGAGTCGCAGAAAATCCATATACCG
>JAQTRE010000076.1 GCA_028711995.1 Dehalococcoidia bacterium
TGTTGGCGCTTGTTTTGGCGCTAAATTCGACCCGCCAGCCGATTCACTCAGACTTTAAACTTCGCAGCATAATATCAGGGTGACTCAATCAGAATTCCGATACCGGCTTTTTGCAGGGACGCCAAAAATAGCTTGCTGGGATGGAGTCTCCTCCGACGTCAGATGCGCCTGAGAGGAGGATGGATTTCTACGGAGAATTGAGTGGCGCGACACTTTGATCAGAGGTTTTTTCGGCCGTTGTCGAGGAGATTTGGCTTAAGAAGGAAGGATGTCATCGCAGAGAGGGCCGCGATCGCTGAAAATATGTTCAACAACTGTGCATAGTGTTTAGCTTCCACCAATGGCCAGCTTACTTACCGAGGGACAATCGCATATTTTGATTCATCATGGCTGCCGTAGATACCTTTCCAACTACTTTCTCGCTTCATGACGAGAATTACACACAGAAATACCTTTCCGACTTCATCCATCAAGGAAGTCCATCTGCTTGGGAAGGAGATCAGGGGTGGATTGAGTTGGACGCACATCCCCTTTTGTCATCGATTGTTGCCTGACAGTCTCCATCCTCAAGGCAAAAGTAATTGAAAAAGTTCTGCCTATCGTACCCTCAGGCCCACCATTTGTGGTAAAAATCCACCAAATGTTGGTAATTTGCCAATAGAAGTTGGCGACACCAGCTATCCAAGACACTTCGTCTTAATCATCTGACCCCTCTTCCAATTCCCCATTGCCCTCAATGATTGATGGCTCCGTCTCGGGCAAAGCCGCTCTCTGGACAACATAGGTGGCCTTTGTCAGGCAGTTTCGCACCTCCCAGAACAGTCTGGATCGAGTCTCCAAAAGGGGGATACCTTTTGCTGAGACAGACAGCCAAGGTAGTAGTCTGTGCCCTTCCGTGGCTACAGTGAATGTCATTGCCTTTTTGGAGCGATAGCAATCGGGGTATTTTGTTCATCATCACCAAGTAACCTTACTACAAGATTGACAGAAAAGGGCCATCTATCGTAAAGTATCAAATACCGCTCAAGTATCTATCTTACTCAGCGTAATACTCATTGATGTTACACAATATCATATGTATAATATATAGTATACAATCCAAATCTGGGGGGGGTCCGATGGTCAAAAAAGTGATACAGGTTCCTGTTGATGAAGAGTTACTTAAGGCCTTGGATCGGCTATCCGATAAGCAACGCATGGCTAGGTCGGAACTGATTCGCCAAGCCTGTCAACGTTACTTAAGACAGGTGGAGTATGATGAGCTAGACAGACTCTATCAAGATGGGTACGAGAAAATGCCAGAAGATCCAGAGATGGGAGAAGTCCAGATAACTTTGGCATCGAAAATTTTGCCCAAGGAGTCGTGGTAGATGCGACGTGGCGAGATATGGTGGACTGAACTACCCCCACCTATGGGCAGACGCCCAGCTCTTCTACTGTCTAGGAATACTGCCTACAGAGTGAGAACTTCGGTGACGGTTGCCGTGGTCACTCGGACCATCCGTGATATTCCGGTAGAAGTACTGCTTGGGTCAGAAGATGGTATGCCGACACGATGTGCGGTGAACTTAGACAGTATCATCACCGTCCCCAAGGACAAGTTAATAGAGCGCCTAACTACACTGACCGATGAAAAAATGATCATGGTCACAAAAGCAATCATCTTTGCCCTCGACCTGAGGGTTTGAGGTCTGATTATCTTATGAGATAGCCTCCTCACTGTAAACCATGAAGGTAAACTCAGATGGAACTGCTGCCTTCGGGGTAGATATGACGGACGGTGACGCGAGAGAGCTCGAACGCGTGCGGCGGCAGTTGAGGGAACTGAAAGCCGAGAGGGACCGACTGCTCGCTCAGAATGTTGGTCTACTCCATGATTTGAAGAGCCTACAAGAATCAATCCATCCGATTCAGACAGTATCTATGAGTGCAGCCTCAGATCCAGTAGATGTTGCCGCCAAACCAGCTGTCGCCATCCCAACAGTCAACGATCAGTCGTCTTTGTCGCAGAAAATACGGCTGTTTCGCTCCCTATTTCGTGGACGGGAGGATGTGTTTGCGAAGCTTTGGCGGAGTCGGCAGGGCAACAAAATGGGCTATAGTCCGGCCTGTACCCGTGAATGGAATCCAACATTCTGTGGCAAACCGAGGATCAGGTGTGGTAACTGCCCCAATCGGGACTTTTCTCCAGTAACCGATGAGGTGATTCAGAAGCATTTGGAAGGGAAACATACCGTTGGGCTTTACCTTCTGTTGCCAGAAGAAACTTGTCACCTATTGGCTGTCGATTTCGACAAACAATCTTGGATGGAGGATGCCGCTGCATTTCTAGAGACTTGCCGCCGCATGGACGTTCCGGCTGCGATTGAGCGATCTCGGTCAGGGAACGGTGCGCATGTCTGGATATTCTTCTCCCAGGCGGTCTTGGCCTCAGCGGCGCGCAAGCTCGGTTGCTATCTGCTGACTGAGACTATGGCACATCGCCATCAAGTGGGGATGGATTCCTATGATCGGCTTTTCCCCAATCAGGATACCCTTCCCAAGGGAGGTTTCGGTAACCTTATTGCCTTGCCACTTCAAAAGGGATCGGTGGATAAGGGCAATACCGTCTTCTTGGATGGGAGCTTTAGTCCCTACAGAGATCAATGGGCTTTCTTGAATTCCCTCTCCCGGATGGAAGCGTCCGCCCTCGACAAAGTAGCCCGCGAAGCGGTTCGTAGCGGACACGTAATAGGAGTGCGGATGCCGTCAATGGATGAAGAGGACCAGCCGTGGGCTATAGTGCCCTCGAGGAGACCGCAAGAATCGCTTCTGGCTGGCCCCTTTCCGGCCAGGGTGAGGATAGTAATTGGCAACCTCATCTACGTCGAGAAAGAAGGGCTGCCCTCGCCGTTGCTCAATCGGATCAAACGACTCGCAGCTTTTCAGAACCCGGAGTTCTATAAGAAACAGAGCTTACGTCTATCTACTGCTTTGACCCCGAGGGTGATCTGTTGTGCCGAGGAGTTTCCCATGCATCTGGGTATTCCGCGTGGCTGCCTTGACGAACTAGAGAAGTTGTTGGGGAGTGTCGGTATTAAGCCGGATGTGGTGGATGAACGTTTCCGGGGCACGGATATTGAAGTCACGTTTCACGGTCAGCTCACCTCAGCACAGGAGACGGCAGTGTCCGACCTCATCCGCCACGACAATGGTATTCTCGTGGCACCATCCGGCTCAGGGAAGACAGTGGTTGGCATTTACATGATTGCTGCCAGAAGGACTAGCACACTGGTTCTGGTACACCGTCGTCCCCTTTTGGAGCAATGGCGAGTTCAACTGGCCAGCTTCCTTGGGGTAGATCCTTTGACGATAGGCCAGATCGGTGGGGGCAAAGACAGGCGGTCTGGGCTCGTCGATGTTGCCATGATCCAGAGCCTTATCAAAAAAGGAGCGGTGGAAAATATCGTGGCTGAGTATGGCCAGGTGATAGTGGACGAATGTCATCACCTCCCCGCAGTCACCTTCGAGCAAATACTGCGTCAAGTTAGGGCGCGATACGTGATCGGCCTTACTGCCACACCCTATCGTCGTGATGGACACCAGCCGATTCTCCTCATGCAATGTGGCCCGGTACGACATGTTATTGACCAGAGGGATAAAAGGCATCAAGGATTGCTATATCATCACCTTATCTGTCGAGATACTGGTTTTACGTTACCCCCGCAGGAAGATGAGACGTCTATTCATGATATCTATGCCGCATTGGTGGCCGATGAGACACGGAACCTGTTGATCCTTAATGATCTGCTTCAAGCTGTGCATAATGTGATTGTGCTACGTGGTGGTATGGGAGTTCGGCAACGTCGCGCAGTAGTTGAGCAAATGGCTGCTATACCCGATGGCGAGGAGCGAGTACTACTGGCAACCGGACGATATATCGGCGAAGGCTCCGATGATATTAGGCTAGACACTCTTTTCCTAGCAATGCCAATATCATGGAAAGGCACTCTGGTCCAATATGCCGGGCGTCTGCACCGTCTTCACCCTGGGAAAGTGGAAGTCAGAATATACGATTATGTGGATAGCAGCAGCACAATGCTTTTACGCATGTTTCAGAAGCGCCTTCGCGGATATCGGGCCATGGGGTACGAGCAAGATAACCCGGAGACCTAGCCTAAGCCGCTGTCAGCGACGGGGATAATCCGCCAGTGATCAGATTAGCGACCATCAAAATAGTGATTTCGTGTTTGGGAGGGAGTTGGATCCGGATCGATCTCCCCGTCCAGATTCCGAAAGGCATTTCCGGTGCGACGTGTGGTGAGTGGAGAAGTAATGGCTGGACGAGAGGGTAAGGCTTAAGCCATAGCAGGGTGATGAAAAACGAGGTCGATAAGTCAACTCACGCTCAAATTCCGGATGTCGTTTGAAGCTAACTCTGTTTTTCATAGGACTTTTTCAGCACCCTGATAGGCCTTGAGTGCGTCACCAACAATTGCTGTAAAGCTGGTATGAACTGCTTCCTCTCAAATAGGAGTTCGGAATCTGTCCACAGTGGCCCACCAAAGGTGACGATAGGCAGAACTTCAGTATTCTCCTTCTTCATCTCCACCGCATCATAAAGGGTGAAGCGCCGCAGCGAGACATCTCTTACTCCGCCATGGATAGTGTCCAACCTGTTTTTCAGTCCATAGTGAGCCATCATCGCTTGAATAGTGTGAAAAGTGTCCTTCCCCATAATGGACCCGATGACCCCTTCGAGAAGCTGGGCCGAAGGGGTCATCCTCTCCTCCAATATTTTGGCAACTCTTATTTTGAGGCAATTCGCCCAGATGACAACAGGCCCTGTTTATGCTATACTACCGACAACCTCATCGAATATATAAGGCGACCAATTTACCACCCCCGCTCAAATTCTTAAACATAGTCAATTCACACCGTAAGAAGGGAGGAAACCATGGCTGAGAAAATCAAGTATTCTGTCAATGTGCAAGTGGTAGGCGGCACCAGCATACCGATCACCGGTGAGATCACCCCGGAGGCTTATGCCAAGATACAGATAATCGTGGCAGCCGGGGCTGCCGATGTGCCGGTCAACCTGCAGCCCTCCGGCGCCAATCTGGCAGAGTTTCTGTTGATCAAGTCATCAGCGTATGACGACGCCCTGACCTATAAGGTCAATGACGCCACTGCCACAGCGATATCTCTCGACGCCCCGCATATCTTCATTGGCAAAGGGGCTGTGGCGATACTGGATGCTTCGCCAACCCAGCTTCTTTTCTCGAACGGGCTGACCAGCGATGTGACCATCGATATCCTCATCGGCAGGGATGCCACTCCCTAGCCGCAAACGGCCGACAATCTTAACACAAAAGGAGGACCCAGTATGCCGATTACACCTACTTATCCGGGCGTCTATATCGAAGAGTTGCCCAGCGGCGTGAAAACCATCACCGGCGTAAGCACCTCTGTCACCGCCTTCATCGGAAGGACCAAAAAGGGAACCGTCGATGAGCCTGTTCTCATCCAGAGTTTTGCCGATTTCGACCGGAAGTTCGGCGGGCTGTGGGACAAAAGCACTCTGAGCTATGCCGTGCAGCATTATTTCCTTCATGGCGGCAAGGATGCCCTGATCGTTCGAGTGGTCAACGGCGGCGCCAAGGCTACGATCAGCCTGCCCACTGCCAGCAGCACCCTGATTCTGGAAGCATCCAGCGAAGGCGATTGGGGCGAAGCGCTCACGGTGGCCGTCGATTACGACACCAAGGACTCGGCTACCCTATTCAATTTGACGGTTCAGGAACTCAGCTCACCGGGAGCCAGCGATATCGTATCGACCGAAACCTTCCGCAATCTCTCCATGGATGAAGGCGATGCCCGGTTTATCACCAAGGTTCTGGAACAGCAATCGAGCCTGGTCCGGGTCAATACAGTTACCACGGATCGACCTCAGGAAACCAGCAGCGCTATCGCAGCCGCCAGCAACGGCGATGACGGCGGAGATATCGACGACGGCCAGATATCGGATTCCAGCTTGCAGTCCGGCCGCAAAGGGCTCTATGCTCTGGATAAGGCCGATCTTTTCAACCTCCTCTGCATCCCGCCTCTGACCCGCGATGCCGATGTGGATATCAGCACCACCCTGGCCAATGCTGCCAAATACTGCAAGGATCATCGGGCGATGCTGATCGTCGATCCGCCTGCCGACTGGACCGATGTGGATCTGGCCAAGGCGGGCATCAACTCCCTTCGCTCCAGCATCGGAACGGACAACGCTACCAATGTGGCCGTCTATTTCCCTCGCCTCAAGATGGCCGATTCCCTGAAGGAAAACCGGACGGAGGAGTTCGCTCCCTGCGGAGCCGCCGCCGGCATTTTCGCCCGGATCGATGCCCAGCGCGGGGTATGGAAGGCTCCTGCGGGGCAGGAAGCTTCGCTCTCGGGCGTCAAGGAATTCACTTATAAGCTGACCGATGCCCAGAACGGCACCCTGAATCCGCTGGGACTCAACTGCCTGCGGTCGTTCCCGGTATACGGCAATGTGTTGTGGGGCGCGCGAACGCTGGCCGGGGCCGATCAACTGGCCTCCGAATGGAAATACATCCCGGTGCGCCGGGTGGCCCTTTTTATCGAGGAAAGCCTCTATCGCGGCACGCAGTGGGTGGTGTTCGAGCCCAATGACGAGCCTCTGTGGTCTCAGATTCGTCTCAATGTGGGCGCCTTTATGCACAACCTCTTCCGGCAGGGGGCCTTCCAGGGCAAAACGCCGCGAGAGGCATACTTTGTCAAGTGCGATAAAGAAACCACCACGCAGAACGATATCGACCGGGGCATCGTCAATATCCTGGTAGGGTTCGCCCCGCTGAAACCGGCAGAGTTCGTGATGATCAAGCTGAGCCAGATCGCCGGACAGGTGCAAGCGTAAGGAGGTAAGTGATGGCGCAATTCAGTGTGAATGCACAACGATTCGATCCGTATAAGAATTTCAAGTTCCGGGTGAAATGGGATGGGCGGTACGTGGCCGGAGTGAGCAAGGTGGGCGCTCTGAAGCGAAGCACCGATGTGGTGGAACACCGCGCCGGAGGCGATCCCAGTATCGTGCGCAAGTCTCCCGGACAGACAAAATACGATCCCATCACGCTTGAGCGGGGCGTTACCCATGACACCGAGTTCGAGAAATGGGCCAACAAGGTATGGAACTTCGGCTCCGGTCTGGGCGCGGAGGTATCGCTGAAGGACTTCCGCAAGGACGTCATCATCGAAGTCTACAACGAGGCCGGTCAGCCTGCCCTGGCATATAAAGTGTATCGATGCTGGGTTTCCGAATACCAGGCCATGCCGGAGCTGGATGCCAGCGGCAAGGCCGTCGCTATCCAGACTCTGAAGCTGGAAAACGAAGGCTGGGAGCGCGACTATGAAGTGTCGGAGCCTTCCGAGCCGAGTTTCACTGAGCCGGAGTAGTTCATGAGCCCTTTATCGGCATCCCGGCTCCTTGAGCTGTGGGAGCAAGGGGAGATGCAGCATCCGCTGGATCGAGCCCTGACGGCGCTGGCTTTCGGGTTTCCGGATCGGGATCGCGCGGAGTTTGCCGCGCTCAGCGTCGGGCAGCGGGATGGTCTCCTTTTGAGCCTGCGCGAATCTATGTTCGGGCCTAGCCTCGAAGCTTTTGCCACGTGCCCTGCATGCGAAGAATCCCTGGAGTTCACTCTGGATACTCCGGACCTTCTGGCCCGTTCCGTCCCTGCCCATGGCCCGGAGTTCACGCTGAAACTCGAGGGCTTCGAGGTGCAATTCCGGCTGCCCAACAGCTTCGATCTGGCCCTGAGCGCCGATCTGGAACCGGGGGAAGCCCGTCAAAGGATGCTGGCTCAATGTATTATGGAAGTCAGGAAGGGAAAGAGGAAAGTATCCGCCGAGGCTCTCCCAGAGAAGCTTAAAGACGCGGTGGCATCCCGCATGCTGGAGTACGATCCCCTGGCGGAAGTGCGGCTTGATCTGGAGTGTCCGGCCTGCGAACATCGATGGCCGGTGATCCTGGATGCCGGAGCTTTCTTCTGGGCGGAACTGGAATCGGAAGCCAAACGGCTGCTGCGGCAGGTGCACACTCTGGCTCGATTCTATGGCTGGCGGGAAGCGGATATTCTTTCCATGAGCGCCCGGCGGCGGCAATTCTACCTGAGTATGGTGAACCGATGAGCGATTTTCTGAGCCGATTGATCGAGCGTAACCAGGGGGTAATTCCTACGCTCCAGCCGCTGATTCGCCCCAGCCTGGCGCTGGGGGCTGTCGGTAGTCGGGAGCCAGCAGTCAGCAGTCAAGAGCCGGAGGATAGTAGGGGCGATCCCCTGGGGTCGCCCTTCAGTCGGGAGTCGACGGTCAGGAGTCAAGAGTCAGGTGCGAACCTTGTAGGGGCGCGTCTTGACGCGCCCAAACGGAATCTCTCCCATGCCCAGCCAGCCATGGTTAGCGCAGATACAGAAAGCGAACCCGCTGCACTCCAGCCTGCAAACCGCCCGCGTCTGACTAAAGAGACCAAAGTATCGGATCGACCAGCTGTCCACTCGCAGGCGGAACGGATACTGCCTCCAAAATCGGCGGTTCTCTCAGTTGAAGAACAGAGTCCCGGCCAAAGGAAAGCAGCAGGCAAGCCTGAAGGGGCGCACACTGTGATAGAGACCGTTCGGGAAATGAAATCGGATCAATCTGTGCCGGTTCAGGATTTCATACCGGCCACCCGTCAGAGAAGCCCATCAGTGAAAGAGACATCTTCTCAGATTGATCAGAATGTAGATGGCGGCCTCCGCTCACGCGCCGTCGTCACCTCTCAGGATGTGGGCAAGCCCGGAACCGAGCCGTCCTCAGTGGTGAGGCCAATCGATAAAATAGACTCATTCACCTTGATGCCTGTTTCTATGAAACGGGTGCCGGAGATAAATCCTGTTCCCGAAGGCTCGGTTGATCGTCGGCCGCGAGAGGCGTTTATGCGTCCCATCCGGGAAAGGGAAGTCTTTTTCCAGGAGCCTGAAGCGCCCCCTCCCACCATCCAGGTGAGCATCGGTCGAGTGGAGGTTCGGGCCATTCCAGCCCAGAATCCTCCTGCCCCGGCTCCGTCTCCCCGCCGTTGGGAGCCAGGGCTTTCACTGGATACCTATCTCAAGGAACGCACCGAGGGAAAACGATGAGCAACCATCTGGCTATTGCTGCCGCTACCTCCACTTTCAGTCAGCTCCTCGGGGAAGCCGCACGGGTGATCGATGAGGCCAAAGTGACCATCGGCAGACCCAAGGAGGGAACGCCCACCGGCATCAACCTCTTTCTCTATCAAGTGAGCCCGAATCAGGCCCTGCGCAATGCCGATCTCGTAACCCGGCGTTCGGATGGAACCCTGGCGCAGCGCCCGCAGGCTGCTCTGGATTTGCACTATTTGCTGACCTTCTATGGAGCGGAGAGCAAGCTGGAACCGCAGATATTGATGGGCAGCGCAGTGAGCCTTTTACACTCCCGTCCGATTCTCACCCGTGAGATGATCCGCACCGAAATCGAGCGATGCCTCACCGAAGACCCGCATCACTATCTGGCTACGGCTGATCTGGCCGATCAAATCGAGAAGGTTCGCTTCACTCCCGATGCGCTCAATCTGGAGGAGCTTTCCAAGCTGTGGTCCGTCTTCTTCCAGATCCCGTACGCTCTGTCGGTGGCTTATACTGCCTCGGTCGTGCTGATTGAGGCGCAGGAATCGCCGCAGATGGCCTTGCCGGTGCGAGCGCGGGATATTTACGCCATTCCTTTCCGCCAGCCGGTGATCGAAAAGATTGAGGCTGAAGGAGGCGCGAGCCTTCCCATTCTCGCCGATAGCACCATCATGGTCAACGGGCAACGCCTCCAAGGGGACCCGACCAAGGTGCGGATGGGCGAGGTGGAGGTAACCATCGACCCCACAGATGTTGCCAATACAGTGAGCGATATCCGGATCAAGCTGAATTTGGGATCGGCCCTCTTTGCCGGGCAGCCGCTGCGCGCGGGCGTGTTGGGAATGCAGATCGTGCATCCGATGATGATGGGATCGCCCAAGGTGGAGCACTCCGGGGTGGAATCCAACGCTAAACCGTTTGTCTTACAGCCATCCGTGACGGCAACTTCGATAGGCGCATCGGAGTTGACACTGAGCTTAAGTCCGAAGGTGGGCAAAAGTCAGCGCGTAGTGGTCCTGCTCAACGAGTTCCAGGCTTCTGGGACGCCCAGTGCCTATATCATCAAGGCCCCGTCCAATAACGGCATCACCGATCCCAACGTGGCCGACACCGATTCTATCACTTTCTCGCTGGCTGGTATCGAACTGGGCCAGTACCTGGTGCGGGTTCAAGTAGACGGAGCGCAGAGTCCGTTAACCGTCGATCCCGATCCCAACAACCCCCGGTATGTCGGTCCGAAGGTGAGCGTCTGATGAGTACAGTGGAAACGTTTCCGTGGCTGGAAGCCAACCAGCGCTACCTGATGGCAGAGGTGGCCCGGATACGCCGTCTGCTGGAAGCGCATGTGCTGAGAGTGAGGCAAGGGGCAGACGCGCCACCGACCGGGATACAGCCGTTCCCTGGCCCCGATCAGCCGTCTTCTGCGATGACGCCTCCACCCGCGCTGGAGACTCTCGTCAAAATATTCAGCCTCTCGCCGTTCGAACGGGATATGTTGCTCCTTTGCGCCGGTGTGGAACTCGATTCCTCTTTAGCCGCGCAATGTGCGGCCGCCCAGGGGGATGAGCGCAAAAACTACCCCACTTTCAGTCTGGCTCTGGCGGCTCTTCCTGAAGCGAACTGGAGTGCGATATCTCCGGCCAGCCCGCTGCGATACTGGCGGCTGGTTGAACCGGCGGTAGGGCCTTTTGATCATTTGACCACCGCGCCACTGCGAATCGA
The DNA here is from genome assembly GCA_028711995.1 of Dehalococcoidia bacterium. NCBI lineage: Bacteria > Bacillati > Chloroflexota > Dehalococcoidia > Dehalococcoidia bacterium. Next base: position 10,893 of record JAQTRE010000076.1, read on the forward strand.
TGAACGCATCCTGCATTACTTGACGGGCCTGCAATATACTGATGAGCGTCTGAAGGGATTCATCCATCCTGCGCCGGGACTCGTGGAACTAGTGCCTTCTCATCTTGAAATCGCCCGGCAGGCCATCGCCTCCTGGAATCAGGTCAACCCAGCAGACCAGATTCCGGTGCTCCAACTCTTTGGACCGGATTCTCAAAGCCAGCGCGCTATCGCGGCCGCTATCTGCTCCCGGATGGGGATGAATCTTCAGATCATGTCGGCGCGGGTGATCCCTCTGGATGCGCGAGAGCTGGAGGCCCTGGTCCACTTATGGGAGAGAGAGTCAATCTTGAGCCGTAGCGCTTTGCTCTTCGATTGCTCCGGCATCGATGCCAGCGACGCTGCCCGGTCGGCCGCAGTGGAGTGCTTGATTGAAGGCATCCGCTCGGCCCTCATCCTTGCGGGCCGCGACCGGCGCGCTATCGGGCATCGCCCGGCTTTGAACTGGGAGGTTCGCAAGCCCACTTCAACAGAGCAGCGTCTCCTGTGGCAACAGGCTCTGGGAAGCTCCGCCAATGGCCGGGTGGACCCGCTGGTGGCACAGTTTAATCTGAATGCATCTGTTCTGCAATCCGTCTGCGATGAGGCGCTGCAAAGAGCATCGGGGGAGAGTGAGGGAAACCTGGAAACCATCATCTGGGATACGTGCCGGGTTCATGCCCGGCCCAATCTGGATGAGCTGGCGCAGAAGATCGAATCGGCGGCCAACTGGGCAGACCTGGTGCTGCCGCAAACCTCCGAGCGACTTTTGAAAGAGATCGTGGCGCAGGTGAAACATCGCCTGAAGGTCTATGAAACCTGGGGGTTCGGCTCCAAAAGCTCTCGCGGATTGGGCATCAGCGCTCTCTTTGTGGGACCCAGCGGCACCGGCAAAACCCTGGCGGCAGAGGTGCTGGCCAACCATCTCCGGCTGGATTTATATCGCATCGACTTGAGCCAGGTGGTGAGCAAGTATATCGGCGAGACGGAAAAGAACCTGCGCCGCGTCTTCGATGCGGCTGAGGATTCCGGCGCCATTCTCCTTTTCGATGAGGCCGATGCCCTTTTCGGCAAACGCAGCGAGGTAAAGGATTCCCATGACCGCTATGCCAACATCGAAGTGAGCTACCTGCTTCAGCGCATGGAATCCTATCGGGGTCTGGCGATCCTGACCACCAATCTGAAGGAGGCCCTTGATAAGGCTTTTCTGCGCCGCATTCGATTTGTGGTGCCGTTCCCCTTCCCCAATGCCGAGCAGCGGGCCGAAATCTGGCGGCGCATCTTTCCGGCGGAGGCTCCTCTGGATAGCCTTCAGATGGAAAAGCTGGCCCAGCTCAACATGGCAGGCGGCAATATTCGCAATATCGCTCTCTGGGCCGCGTTTCTGGCCGCCGATGCCGGTGAGTCGGTGAGCATGGGCCATCTATTAAGGGCGGCTCGAGTGGAATATGCCAAACTGGAGAAGGCACTGACCGATATCGAGATCAGAGGCTGGCTATGAATTACACACACCATGATGGGCGCAACCCCTCCATTCAGCTGCACATCGAAGAGCTGGTGCTGCATGGTTTCCCGGCCATGGATCGGGATCGCATTGCCCGGTCGGTGGAGCAGGAATTGACTCGTCTGCTGCAACAGGAAGGAATACCCGCCGGATGGCAACAGGGCGCAGCCATTCCCAGCATCGATGCCGGGGACTTCACTATGGGACGGGGAGCCACGCCGGAAGGGATCGGCCGGCAGATATCACGAAATCTGTACGGAGGCATGAAGGGATGAGCGGCCAGTTCGATTCCAGGTCTAAAGCTCCGCTTCAGTTCTCCACGGCAATGGGTCCTGCTATCGATGGGCTGTGCCGCAGCCACGCGCTTGATTCGGCGAAGAGCCTGACGGACAATTCCCGAAGCCCGCTGGTCTCTCAGCCGCCGCTTTTGCAGTCGGAAACCGGCTGTTCTCGATATCTTTTTGGAAGCGCCGATCATGCCCGTCAGACGCCTGTACAGGCGAAACTGAAGATCGGCCCGGTCAATGATCCTTACGAGCGGGAAGCCGACCAGATGGCCGAGATGGTGATGAGCATGCCGGAGCCGAAGACAGATGATAATGACAATCAGTGCCGACTGCCCGGCTGTCCCGGAACACTGCAGCGCCAGGCTGCCAATTCAGCTTTGCCGGGGCAGGTTCCGTCCGTGGTTCACGAGGCGCTAAGCTATCCCGGCCAACCCATGGATACCGGAACCCGCATGTTCATGGAGTCCCGTTTCGGATATGATTTCGGCCGTGTTCGGGTGCACAGCGATTCACGCGCAGCGGATTCGGCGCGGGCGATCAATGCGCTGGCTTATACCGTCGGTAGCGATGTGGTGTTTGGGGACAGAAAGTATGCCCCGGCTACGGCCGAGGGCAGGACGATCCTGGGACATGAGCTGGCACATGTGATACAGCAGGGCGGCAATCGAGAAATCATCCGGCGATGGGGAGAAGGCATTCACGAGAAGGTAACGGGGGAAGCCGCTGATGTTATCGCGGATGAGGATGTGGTTCCTGTTGCCGCCGGAAAGTCAGAGTTGGCGTTCCTGCAAAAAGGTAGCGCCTTGGTATTGAAGCTGATATTGGGATGCGATAGACTCAAGTTGAGGCTATTCGACTTGAGGTGAAGGGATGTTCAGAGAGAACCACAGGCATAAGCAGA
>JAQTRE010000077.1 GCA_028711995.1 Dehalococcoidia bacterium
GGCCAGCGTTTACTGGCCTATGGAGTAAGCGCGCATTACCGAGATGTTCTGAATGTGACGGGCCTAGATCAGGTCATCGCCATCCACGGCAGCCGGGAAGAGGCGATCTCATCAGCAGGAGCTTCGGCCGATAAGTCGGTCTCTGGTGAAGCTCCGCAAGCCAACGCGCGAGATATCTCCTATTGGGCAAAACCGGTTTCCCGACTCACCGTTCCTCCGATGCCGCCGGAAGCGATCAACAGGAATATGAAGGGTCTGCGTGTCGTCGGCCCGGTGGAGGGATTTGGGCAACTCTGGCAGAAGGTGTATCGATTGCGAGTGAGTAAAACCGGCATCACCCCTGAAGACGCCATCAAAGCATTGACGAAAAACTTCCCCAGCTTCCAACCTCCCTACAATCGATTCTATCCCATGCCTGCAGGGATTCAGCCCGGAGAGGTAGTGGCCATCGACTCATCCACACCGGGAGGTCCGGTTTCCACTGGTGTGATGGTGCTCTACGCCGATGAGCGATCCTTCACCTTCATTACACCTCAAGGGCATCCCGAGTCGGGGTGGGTGACCTTCAGCGCTTTCAGGACGGAGGGAGAAACCGTCGTGCAGATACTCGGACTCGCCCGCGCCAACGATCCCCTCTTCGAAGCCGCTTTTCGAGTTGTCGGCTCAAAGATGCAGGTGAAGATATGGACTCACGTCCTCACTTCTCTGGCCACACATCTGGGCGTGTCACCGGATATCACGGTAGAGCCCACATGCGTGGATGCTAAGATGCAGTGGTCGCAAGCAGGCAATATCTGGTACAATGCCCAGATCAGGACTCTTATCTACATGCCTTTCAGATGGCTTGGGAATCGGGGCGGAAAGAAGACAGATGCCGAATAGACTCGAATACGACGCAGTTGTTGTTGGATCGGGGCCGAATGGATTAGCTGCTGCCATAACGCTGGCCCGGTCCGGACGTTCGGTTCTGGTGGTTGAGGCCAAAGATAAGATCGGGGGCGGTATGCGCTCCTCTGAGCTGACCCTCCCCGGATTTGTTCACGATGTTTGCTCGGCAGTTCACCCGATGGGAGTTGCGTCCCCTTTCTTCCGTTCGCTCGATCTGGCCTCGCACGGCTTGGAATGGGTTCATTCCCCGGCCTCGCTTGCTCACCCCCTCGATGACGGCGCAGCTGTATTGCTGGAGCATTCCGTTGATGCCACCGCCCAGACTCTTGGAACGGACGCGAAGCGCTACAGCAGGCTGATGAAACCGCTGGCCGAGAATTGGGATAAGCTGCTGGATGACGCTCTGGGGCCGCTGCATTTTCCCAGACATCCCCTGGTGTTGAATCGGTTCGGGTCTCTGGCGGGCGAGTCCGTCGACTATTTTGTGCAAAGCCGTTTCAAGTCGGAAAGAGCGCGTGTCCTTTTTGCCGGTGTTGCTGCTCATTCTATCCTGCCGACGGACCGTGGTTGGGGGGCTGCTTTTGGATTGATGCTGTGCGCCGCCGGTCATAGCACGGGCTGGCCGATAGCCAAGGGCGGCTCGCAGAGCATAGGAGACGCTTTAGTACGTTGTCTCGTGGCCTTGGGTGGGGAAGTGAGCACCGGCATCGAAGTCCGATCGCTGAGAGACTTGCCGAAATCGAAAGCAATCTTGCTGGATGTGACCCCGCGACAGCTGGCGGCCATCGCCGGAGATCAGCTTCCGCCGTCGTATAGAGAGCGACTCGTGGAGCATTCCCACGGACCAGGCGTATTCAAAATGGACTGGGCGCTGAGCGGCCCCATTCCGTGGAAAGACAGCCAATGCCTGAAAGCAGCCACGGTTCACGTTGGGGGAGCCTTCAAGGAAATTGCAACAGCGGAGAATGCGGTCTGGAAGGGAGAGCATCCCGAAAAGCCGCTGGTCATTCTGGCGCAACCGAGCCTCTTTGATCCCACGCGCGTCCCCGATGGCAAGCAGTCGGCATGGGCTTACTGCCACGTTCCCAACGGGTCGACCTTCGATATGTCGCCGAGAATTGAAGCCCAGATTGAACATTTCGCTCCGGGTTTTCGCGATCTCATTCTGGCGAAGAAGGTCATGAACACCTCAGATATGCAAGACTACAATCCGAACTACATCGGGGGAGATATTGCCGGAGGTGTTCAGAATCCTTTCCGCCTGCGCGTGAGACCTCTGGGGCAATGGAAACCGTACGCCACGCCTTTGAAAGGGGTTTACCTGTGCTCTTCGTCCATGCCGCCGGGGGCCGGTGTGCATGGAATGTGCGGATACCATGCGGCAAAAACGGTCCTTCGGGAGGTATAGAAGGTCACAGGTGTTAATGTGTCTCGGAAGAGATTGTCGAGGGTTCTCCGGCGTGCTTCGACATACGGGTTAGCTCCTTTGAGCAAACGAGGAAATGGTAAATGTTCACGATAAGTAGTCCCCATGGGGTCAACGCGGATTCAATAGCCGCTGCCATCAGCAATTCGGGGTGGGGAGACGCCGCAGAAGTGGCAGGGGTGAGTTGCGGCGCAGTTCTCGCAATCTTGATCATCCTGTTCATGGTCATGTCCATAGTGGCTGTGGTTCTCCGAAAGCTGGGACCAGGCCAAAATCCGGAGGAGAACCCCCCGGAGGAGAATCAAAAGTGAAGCAGTGCCCACAGGGGCTTGACGGCTAACTTCAAGGGATTAGGAAATGAACAGCTTGATTAAAACCGGATTTGACGCGTTTGGCTGGCATCAGTTGGTAATGGTTTTCGTCGCCTGCCTTCTTGTATATCTTGGCATCAAGAAGAAATGGGAGCCTTTGCTTTTGATCCCCTTAGGATTCGCTATCCTTTCGGTTAACCTCTTCGCCGGACTGGTGGATGCCCAACTCGATATCAAGGCCCCGGTAAATGGGGAAGTCACCTATGTGAGCCCCAAGTTGCAGGAACTGGAAGAGCCGGATGATGATGTCAAAGTTGAGGAAGGATCGCTTCTATTCCGGATAACCCTTCCGGATGGAACGGTGCAGGACATCGTGGCCACAGAAGACGGAAGGATCAAGAAATCCGATATCCACGTTGCAGTCGGTGATGCAGTTTATGCCCATGACCCGTTGGTCAGGCTGACACAGGTTTCGGTGCTGGCCGAAGGGGCAAGTGCAACCGGGCTCTTCTCAAGAATATTCGAGTTCGGTATTGCGAACGGAGAACTGATCCCGTGTCTGATATTTCTGGGGCTGGGAACTTTGACTGATTTCGGGCCTCTTATTGCCAATCCCAAGATGCTGTTTCTTGGAGCAGCAGCGCAGGGTGGGGTCTTTATCGCCTTTTTTGCCGCTCTGGCTGTGGGGGAAGGCTGGCTGGGATGGACGGACTTCGGAATCAGGGAGGCGGCTTCGATCGGGATAATAGGCGGAGCTGACGGGCCAACGACGATCTTCCTCACCAGTAGATTATCTCCGCAGCTCTTGGGAACTACTGCGGTGGCTGCCTACACTTATATGGCGATGGTTCCTCTCATCCAGCCTCCCGTTATCAGGCTGATGACAAGCAAAGAAGAACGAGCGATATATATGAAACCGCAACTGAGAGAGGTTTCACGCCTGGAAAAGATACTCTTTCCCTTCATCGGTGCCATTGCGATCATACTGCTGGTTCCCGAATCGGCTCCGCTGATTTCTATGTTCATGTTCGGGAATCTGTTGCAGGTTTCGGGAGTGGTTGACAGACTGGCCAAAACAGCGGGCGAATCATTCATGGACATCCTCATCATATTCCTGGGCATCTCCGTGGGAAGTATGATGACGGCGGAGAATTTTATCAAGAGGGATACCCTGATTATTTTCGGACTCGGAATCTTTGCCTTTGCTTCTGCGACTGCAATAGGGATTATATTTGCCAAAGTGATGGGCAAGTTCTCCGAAGAGCCGATAAACCCGTTGATCGGGGCCGCTGGAGTTTCGGCGGTGCCGATGTCGGCTCGAGTGGTGCAACGGATGGGGCAAGAAGCAAACCCGCGCAACTTCTTGATCATGCATGCGATGGGGCCAAATGTCGCCGGCGTAATCGGTACTGCGGTGGTTGCAGGGGCATTGCTGGGCAAGATAGGCGGCTAGCATAGGCCCCGATGGCGTGTTTCCCACTTTCGATGGGGAAACGTTCATACTGGTCTTTCAGGAGACGATCACACGACTCGCCCCAGCCGATGTGAAGCTGTATTTTGGCTGATCGATCCAATCCCATGGCGTCCAGCACTATAGCAGAGTTCACCTCCAATTACCGAGCGTCAACCTCTCACACGGTCAGGCGGTAAAGGTCCATATGCATCAGCCCTATTCTTTCAGATATGTGGAAACCTGCCTGGCTGGTAAGGCCTTGAATGACATCAGGGCTCAGCCGATCCTTCAGAGGGGGACCGTGCTCCTCTTCCCGATATGGCCACTCCAGGACAATCACTCTCATCCGGGCAAGTCGCCTGGCTTCCTTGAGCGCCTTGAGCGGATCATCTGCCTCGTGGAGAAGGTGTCCCAGAAACACCAGATCAAATGAACGGTCCGGATACGGAACTGCTTCGGCCGCAGCTTCTACAAACTTGGCCGACGACACGTAACTTCGCGCAATGGTCAGCATCTCCGCACTGGTGTCTATCCCGGCCACCTCCAGTCCGATCCCCTCAAATGCCTCGGCGAACACTCCGGTGCCTGTTCCGATGTCGATCATTGACCTAGGTGCCAATCCCTCGATGCTCAATCCAACCACGCGGTCTATCTCCAGCCGGGCCATCCTCTCGGGAGAACGCAGCCGGTCCGGGTGAGCGTGAAAACGGCGCGGGTGCATTTCAGCTTCTGCCATTATCTCATCTCCGCTGGCCGAAAGAGTTTTCTTAATGGTGGACTGCGATACTCTGAGTCAACCTCAGCAAATGGGGCGACTTCCTCAACGAGGAAGCGATTCATCTGCTTCTCAGCAGCCGGGTTCCCCCGGATGGCCGCAGCAGCTCTGTCTCTTCCATATTTTGGTGGCGTTGTTTCTGAAGAGCAGGTATATTTTTCGATGAAAGGGGATGGGAGCTTTCATGTTGGTGAAAAAAGCTCGCAGACTTGGCATTTTCTCATTCTCCTTTTCTAATTGAGTCAAGTGCTGATTGAGGGAATTCACCCCCCTGGCCCCCACTCTTGGGGGAAGCAGGAAAACTTGGGGGACACCCTTGAACCCCCGATCTCGGCCGAGGGCAGGCCCCTGGCAGGAAGTGTCCTGCACCACTTAGTGAGAGGTCACTCAATTCTCATAGATCGAATTGTCGGGCAGAAAACACTGCGGATCAACGGAAAGGAAATCGCCGGACCACGCATAGGCGATGGCCCGGCAGCCGCGGCAGTTGGCCCATCGGCGGCAACTCCGGCATCGGCCGGTATATCGATTCTTGTCCCGGAGAGCCTCCAGTACTTCCGAAGTAGCCCATATCTCGCGCAGAGAATCCCTTCTCAGATTGCCTATGCCGATATCGAGCCGTCTGCAGGGCATTACGGTTCCATCCGGCATCAGCGTTATGCCGGAGACGCCTGCGGCGCAGCCCCCCATCGGAACATCAGAGGTGACTGGATCAGAATCCTGCGATTGCATTTGCAAGGCCAACGGGTCCCCCGATACCAGCTTGAGCCCATCCGGATTGAGGGAAAACAGCATTTCATAGAGGGACTGCACGCGGTTCGGGGTGAGTGCCTGGTCATAGAGCGCCCTGCCCCTTCCCCAGGGAACCAGCCTCGAAAACCCCAGTTTTTGCACGCCTGCGGCCAGCGAGACATCCACCAGCGCCATAAGCTCATCGGCATTCAGCAATGAAAGCGTTGCATTCAGGGTGACCGGTATACCCTCGGTGACAAGATTGCGCACACCCTCCAGCGCTGAGTCAAAGGTTCCTCTGCCCCTGATCTTCTCGTGAATCTCTCGCGGCCCTTCAATGCTTACCTGAACCCCGGAAACGTCCAGCTCGCTCAGGCGTCTGGCAGTCATGGGATCGATAAGGGTGCCGTTTGAGAGGATGCTGAACTCAAAACCGTGTTCCCTGATAGCGGAAAGGATATCGAACAGATCGCTACGCAAGAACGGTTCGCCACCCGTGATGGTCAAACTGGGGGAAAACGCCATGTTATAAGCTTGCGACCATGCCTCGAACATCTGGGCGATCTCATCGAGAACCCCCAGAATCTCGGGAAAGGACATCTCATCGGTATCTGGACTGGATTGATAGCAGTGCTTGCATCTCAGATTGCAGCGCTCTGTCAGGTGCCACTGGATCAAGAAATCCTGCTGTTGAGATATCGACATCCCTGAACCTCATGGGGGATCACAAGCGTCCCCTGAAGCACAAACCAACCCTCTCCCCCTCCGGGGCTTCGATCTTGAGTGTGCTGAAGTGCGGTGAGCAGTGATGGCTTTGATGCCGAACCGGCATCATTCGTTCTTTCAGCTCTTTCACTTGCGGCAAAATGCAGGGTTGCTCTTCTCTGCCGCCTCTCTCATCGCTTTCCAGAAGGCCGCTTCTCTTTTGAGGGCTTCTGTCCCAAGTGGTTTCTTCACGGTGTTCACCTCCCTCGTTTGGTAGTGGAACGAGTCCAACACTTTGAGCCGGGCGCTATGACCGCAAAAGAAGAAATATATTCTGTGGAATACAGAGAGCCGTGCTTTGATCTTCAGCCATCCGCACAGGGGGGTGTGGACGGATGTATATGAGGGTCATTGCCTGAGTCCAGACGCACTCCCTCTCCAGAGTGTGACTATCATAGCCCTTCCATCTCCCGATTGTCAAGGGGATTTAAGATGGACGTGTTGGGCAAACTTCACCACCAGATCATTTTGGCATCGTCGATGCAATTCTCCAGATCGATCTCGGGGAACTCCTTGGGGTCTTTCAGTGCATCGATCTGGCAGAGAAACTCGTTACCGGCCCGATCCTTTACCCATACCATCGGCTTGTCTGTGCTCTTCTCTTCCACAGTGATCCTCCTAGCAAGTTCTGGCTCTCTTTTGGGTTAGAGGTGACCGATGTTTGCGTGTCCTTTGGCAGAAAAGGCGCTCCGTTCATGCTGAGCTTGTCGAAGTATGAACGTGGGTGTGATGCTCTTCTTTGCAGACAAATGCTAGAAGCGTTCCTTCAGGTTCCGGCGGAACAATGCCCGGTTCCAGCCACCCGCAGTGGAACGTATCTGCATGGCGCGGGGAACATACCGTAACCCCAGCACGATGAGAAGTCCTATTGAGTAGGTCACCATCGACGAGGATTCATAGACTAGCCAGGCGACGACGGGGAAGACCCACAGCGAAACACTATAGGCCAAGGTAATGAAACGGCTGATGATCAGGATCAGGGCAAACAGGGCAAGGTAGATGGGAATCCCCTGGGGCATCAGGGCAAACAGCACTCCGATGCAGGTGGCTCCGCCTTTCCCTCCGCGGAATTTCAGAAAGACCGGGTAGATGTGCCCCAGAATCACGGTTGCTCCGGCCAGCATCTGGATTGCCAGGGATTGGTCGAGCCACTGAACAAACAGGACCGCGCCCAGCCCTTTGGCGATATCGATCAAGAGGACCATTATCCCTTCGAATACCCCCACCCGATAGAGGGTATTCATGGCCCCCATGTTATGGCTGCCTTCCTGGCGGATATCGATGCCCTTACGCCATCGGCCCATCAGATAGGCCGTCGGGAAGGAGCCCAGGAGGTAGCTAACAAGCAGGCCGAGAAATATGCCCATATCCTCCCATCACGTGTTCGTTACGAATGGCTTGCTTTTATCAAGTTGGCTTATTGTACCACATCACATCCGGTGTTGAAGGAAGTCCGTTCCGTCAACACCCTCAGGAGACCGGCGACGCTCTTGGCATCGCAGATGTCCCCCTTGGCGATCAGGGCGGGTATATCCTGCAACGGCACGCGGAAGACATTCATGATCTCATCGCCATCGGGAGTCTCATCGGTCGGGGTCAATTCAGTGGCCAGATAGAGGTGAAGATACTCGGTGGAATACCCCGGTCCGGCATAGAAGCCGCCAAGGTCCTGAGTCTCATCTGCCGAATAGCCGGTCTCTTCCCTCAATTCACGATAGGCGGCCTGTTGCGGGTGTTCCTCCGGTTCTATTTTGCCTGCCGGGATTTCCAGCAACATTCGATCCACGGCGGTGCGGTATTGGCGAACCAGAAGGACGTTCTCTTCGGAATCGATGGCCACAACCGCCACACAGTTGGGAAATTCGACGATCTCTCGGATCGTTTCCCTGCCCGAGGGCAGCTGAATTTTATCCAGCCGCAGGCTGACTCTTTTGCCTTTGTAAATCTGCTTTCTGGCTAAAAGCTTCTCCACTGTCAACGGGTTCACCTCAGTTTCAGGATCATGGCAGTTTCGTCGCAATCGGGATACTTGGGACATCGCTGGCATTCCCCCCAGACTTTGCGGGGAAGCTCCATCAGGCCGACTTTCTCAAATCCGAATTTGCCGAAGAAAACAGTCTCATAGGTCAAACAGAAGACATTCGGTACGTCCATCTGTCTGGCTTCTGCAATACAGGCCTCGACGATGGCTGCCCCGATGCCTTTGTGCTGATGTTTTTCGTCCACGGCCAGAGCCTTGATTTCCACCAGATCGGCCCAGTTAACGTGTGCGGCTCCGCAGCCCGCCACTACATCTCCCTGGCGGACAACAAAGAAATCCCTCACGTCTTCATAGAGTTCGCTTAGCGGACGGGCCAGCATTCGGTCCTTTGTGGCGAAGTGGTTGACCAGTTTGTGAATCCGGGGCACATCAGTAATCTTGGCTTTTTCAACTTTCACTGGCTCATCCTCCCTTGCCGCTCAAGCGTTGCAACAACGTCTGATGGAAAAAAGTTCGTGGCTGGATTCTCAAGAGTCGGGCAGTATAGGGGCTGCGGCTTATTTTAATCACGTCCCCGCTCTGCAACGGGAATTCGATCTGCCCATCGATGCTGATTCTGGCCTGATGAGCGGTCTGCACTTCAAGCTCGACCACGGATTCTGAGGATAGCACCAGGGCAGTGGTCAATCCCAAGTGAGACATGATTGGCGTGAGGAGCAACTCTTTGGCCGCCGGGAAAATGATAGGGCCGCCGGCAGACAGGGAATATCCGGTGGATCCGGTTGCTGTGGCCACAATAACGCCATCGGCCTTGTAGGTGGTGATTGGCTCACGGTTGACGGATGTTTTGACCTGGATCACCCGGACAAACTCGCCTCTGGCAACGACCACATCATTCAAGGCATGAAGGATCGGTGAGCCTGTGTGTGAGGGCAGTTCGGCCTGGAGCATGGTGCGTTCATCAATCCAGCCTTCCCCTTGAAGGAATCGGGGAATCTTGCTAAGCGCTTCCTGGCTGGTGAGTTCGGTGGTAAACCCCAAGCTGCCCATGTTTACGCCTAGAATAGGAATTCCCGCAGGCGCAACCAGCCGTGCCACCCGCAGGATGGTGCCGTCCCCGCCGAGGCTGAGGATCATCTCGGTTCCGGTAAGCTGTTCTGACGCCTCTCTCTCATTGGGGGTGGGACAAATCCATACCGGGTTTTGCAATTTTCCGAGGGTCTTGGCTATCTCCAGGGCCAAGCCCTTTGCTGCTTCAATTCTAGGATTGAACAGAACGCCCACTTTCTGCATGCTTTTCATCAGCTAGATTCTAACATAAAAAGCTATTGAGACACCAAGAGAGGAGGATCATCGGTCTCCATTTGAATCCGACAAAGGCCGATCCATGGTAAGATTGTTCTCCTTGTCATTCGGAGAGATAATGAGGAATCTGAGGCCCTTCTCCTGCTCAGGGTGATATTTTGGGGGTAATTGCCAGGCAGTCTGTATCTCTGCGGAGAACCCCGATATCCCCACAGGAGGGACTCTTTCTTCAGGGCTTTCTCGGCCGCAAATGAACATTCGAAATTTACCTCAATTTACCAAATTTTAACCAAGATTTAACCTGATGAAGGTCTCTTAGCCCTAGACACGGGGTAAAGATAGTGGTATAAGTATGTCAGTCACGGCCAAAGGCTCAGTAGGTCTTTGTTGAAAGGGGGGAGAGAATGATATCAATGGACGATCTGATCCCAACTCGCAGATTCATCGCTACAATGGTGGTCCTGATCTTGCTGGCGGCAGCATTGCCTGCGGCGTTGATGGCGGGCTCGCCGGGGACGGCCCACGCCAGCGGCACAATTATCTACGTTGATGTTGATGCAACCGGTATCTCCGCCGATGGCTCTTCATGGGCCAAGGCCTACACAGACCTTCAAAGCGCCCTGACTACAGCGGTCTCTGGAGACCAGATCTGGGTGGCCGTGGGAACCTACACGCCAAGTGTGCAAACGGACCCTTCTGATGCTCGTACCGCAACCTTTCAGATGAAGAAAGGCGTGGGCATTTACGGCGGCTTTGTCGGGACGGAGACCACATTGGGCGAGCGGAATGTTACCGCCCATGTGACCATCCTCAGCGGGGACCTGAACGGGAACGACATCCCTGGGGATTTCATCAACAATCGCTCGGATAATTGCTACCATGTTTTCAATCATCTCAATGGTTTAAGCTTGGATAGTAGCGCCATGCTGGATGGTTTCACCATTGCGGATGGAAATGCTGATAATAACAGCGCATATCCCGATTACGCTGGTGGCGGGATGTTCAACGAAAACTCATCGCCGACAGTGACCGCCTGCACCTTCTCCGGTAATTCCGCCGTTTCTGGTGGTGGGATGGAAAATTATGACTCATCGCCGACAGTGACCAACTGCAGCTTCTCCGGCAATTCCGCCGTTTTTGGTGGTGGGATGTACAACAATGCCTCGTCGCCGACAGTGACCAACTGTATCCTGTGGGGGAACACGGCAAGCGATCAAGGGGACCAGATTTGCAATGATAACAGCATGACCAACATATCCTTCTCGGATATTCAGGATAGCTTTGACATCGATAATAACTGGGATGCCGGTTTGGGCAACGATCTCGGCGGAAACATCGATGCCGATCCGCTGTTCTATAACCCAGCAGCTGGTGATTTCCATCTGACCAAGTTCTCCCCGTGTGTTGACACTGGCACCAACACTGGAGCCCCGGCCACGGATTTTGAAGGAGAGGCTCGGCCCTATAACGGTACCACGGATATGGGAGCCGATGAGTGGACCCTGGCAACCGGCCCAGCCGCCCCGTTTCCGGAAATCGCCACTGCGGTTCTGCTCCTGATGGGAATGCTTGGTCTGGCCGGATTCTTCCGGCTGAGGAAGAACAAGGCGTTGGTGGTTTGATCTTTTGGGATTGACTCTTGGCGGTTAACAGAGGGAGGGCAGGCCCGCTGGGCCTGCCCTCATTTATTTTGCCATTTGTGTCACTCTGAGTTCCCGATTCCGCGCGGTGGGATGCGCCCGGCAAGAAACTTTGCGCGGCAAGTCCATCACGCCCCATTTGTCTTTCCGGCCCCGTATCGGGTACGGGGTAAACTCCGGCCGGAATCCAGTCGCTCTTGGACCCCGGTTTTCACCGGGGAGACGGATTAAGGCTTTTCCCTTTACAGGCCAGGGAGTTTCTGAACAGTTGATTGGAAGCCTGCCCTGTCCCCGTCCAACAAAAAGGATTACTTCCTGTTTGTTTCGAGTGTTCTGCCCTATCCCCGAGCCCGCCGACTAACTGAGACAGATCACTTGATCTGAGTTCCATGAATTGATCGGGCCGGCATATGGGTACCGGTATGTTTCTGGGACGAGACCCTCCGAGGTCTCATCCGCCCTAAAGCGGAATAGAGCCCCAATAGGTGTTTGGTGCAGACACTCGGCCTGCGAGCCTAAACAAAACAGCGAGTCGGAATACTGAACAGACAGAAGCCATCTCCATATCGAAACAAAAGGATTGCCCAGACCTCCGGTCCGGTCAACGGAGACGGTCTGCCCTATTGACAAGAGGAGGCCTTATAGGTGTTGGCTGGCCCGTTCATTTAGCCGGGCGAGTTGGTGAGGGCACTATGTCGTCTAGCGAAAGATGAAGCGCCTTTGCGATACTCGCTACGACCTCGGTGCTACCGGTACGCTTCCCAGTCTCAATCTGAGAAAGGTAGGCTTTGCTGATGCCGGCAAGATCAGCCAGTTGCTGTTGCGTGAGCCTGCGGTGCTCACGCCAGACCTTGATGGGGTTTTGGCCATCAAGTATTGCGTAGGTCAGCTGACTCGGTACTAGCTCCTCACCTTCTTCGATACCGCGCTTGGCTGCCTCATAATCTTGAATATCCTGTAGTATTTCGGCATCTGCCAAAAGCTGCGCGTATACGTTATACGGGACTATTGCCCACTCAGGCTTGCCATCCTTTTCAATAATCTGCACGCTCATTTGTATGCACCTCCCCTCGGGCCAATCTTCAACACAAGGATTCGCAACTCATGCCCGTCGATTTCGTAGATAACCCGCCAATCACCAATTCGCAGACGAAAAGCTGGTGTCTTCTGAAGCCTCGTCGCATTCTTATGTGTTGCATGAGGGTCTTCGGCAATTCGATCAAGCTTCTCTCTTATCCGCTGTGCAGTGGCTGCTGGCATCATTCTCAACGCCTTGTCAGCTTGCTTTGTAAAGACAATCTCATGCATGGCCCAATGTTAGCATAATGCTAACTAGTATGCAACCAGTGATTCCTTGGTGAAAACACTTCGGGCCTGAGGCATGGAAGCAAAATCAAGGTTTCACAAGATGAGTCCTGTAGCAAGCCAACGTCCGAATTGAGCCGCCGCCAGAATTTATGCCGGACAGCCGTTGTTCTAAAACCTGCTCCCGGAAGCTGGACCTCACTCAAAAAATGGCGCTCTTGGGGTCGCGCTCCAAGACGTTATGCTAAAAAGCAGCTGAGGTCTTGGCAAGGATGACCCCCCGTCTTATTCTAGTTTGCAGTCAAGTCGATACTTTTGATCCATGGCCAGTAGGTTAAGCTCATAACGGCATTTTTGTCGGATGCCATCTCGAATAGTCCTTGTTCTGCTTGTTGGGTGACGGCATCGAGCGAATGAAAGACCTTGTTGGCGAAGTAATTCTTGCGGAGACGATTCCATATCTGTTCTGACGGATTGAATTCGGGTGAATAGGGTGGCATGAACACAAGCGAGATATTCTCAGGAACGATGAGTTCCTTGCCTCTATGCGATGATGCGTCATCCAGTACCATGATCATGAAATCTTCCAGATGATTCTGGTGGACTTGATTCAGAAAACGACTCATGTTCTCGGTGTTCATCTTCTCCAATGTCATATAATCAGGGCTCCATCCCACGGGCTTACCGCAGCGTATTCATACCTGAACTCTCGTACCAGCGCCATTTTTATCATTGGCCTGATCGGTGTCGGCGCCCAACAGGCGCGAGGATCACTCATCCGTCCAAACCGGGCTTCATCTTGAAACAATGAACTACCCCGCTGCTTGCGGCGGGGTAGTTCATTTCTGATAAGAAGTGGGCCTATCGGAAGTGTTTGTGTCCGTGTTGCGTCAATAGAAACTGTTACCGAAAATACGTTATTTGCTTCATAATTGCGGTTACCCAAATGAGGAATAGCAGAGGCGTGGAGATGTGGGTCAACTCGAAGAGTTGTCCACTTGTCCACGC
>JAQTRE010000078.1 GCA_028711995.1 Dehalococcoidia bacterium
TCTGCTTATGCCTGTGGTTCTCTCTGAACATCCCTTCACCTCAAGTCGAATAGCCTCAACTTGAGTCTATCGCATCCCAATATCAGCTTCAATACCAAGGCGCTACCTTTTTGCAGGAACGCCATACTTAATTCCCTTTGAAGACCCGCCTTCTTTTCTCTGCAAAAGCGCCGATTCCCTCGATGGCAAGGCGTATCTGACTGACTTGAAAAGTATATCATCCTCACTGGCAATTTGGTAGGCGCAAGGGATATGCCTCTGCTTTCTGTATCGTCAGGGTTGGCAACAACCTCCTCAGTCACACTTTTTGCTTCATCCTCCATGTTTTCCTCTCTCCCATAGGCGAAATGGGCCGCTGCACCCATAGATAGGGCCTTTATTACCATTAGTGCTCCAAAGACTGCCCAAAACCAGGCCATCATTATTCACCCGGATGAAGCCATCAACTACATCAATTCTCGCTGGATTATAACCCCAAATACCTGGTATGGAAATCTGGGCCATCCATACACCATGTTCGCAGTATTCAAAGAATTGGAGTTGCTGAAAGTAACCACTATACCTAACGCACCGGCCAATGATCAGACACCGGCAGGCGATTGGTGAGGCAATTATTATATGCAGATTCATCCCACGACAGCACTGTGGAAGACGCCATCGTAACAGAACCGATGGCAGCGGAACTGCCGAGGGTATTCACACTTACTGTGACACCGGAATCTATACTGTAACCTTAACCGTGACCGATGACGACGGAGGCATCGGCACGGCCCAAACAACAGTAATCGTGATAGATGAGACTGCACCTGTATTCGGGAGCCTGAATTGCGTGGCAACAGTCAATCCGCACGGCAACATTGTCCCCGGAAAGAATAGAGACAAGAACGAAAAGGGAAAACCCAACCAGAACCCCGACGGCTTCTATGAGATCACCTTCATTGTCACAGATCAATGTGACGAGGAACTCAACGTGTTTGTCGGTACGGTTGATAATCCCTTGCTGTTCAAAATCACCAGCGGCATCAAGGTGAAATTCACCCAATCAGTTGATGCGATACCGAAGATAAAGAAGATAGGCAGCCCTGAGCAGGGCGGCGCAACAGCGATAACATGGCATATTATCCTGCCTTCCGATCCGGTCATCTCAGTAATTGATGATTCTGGGAATATCACCAGTTGCACAACTTGCCTCGTACCTCCTCCTCCCATGTGAGGATAACCGGAGGGAACCTTGATTCTCACATTTCCAGAGGTTCCCGAAGACGAAACTCGCTACTGTAATGCCTTCACCCCCACCTGCCTGGTAAAATCAACTCAGATTTAGAACAATCGATATTATTTACGAATAAGGCCTAAGTATAACACAGGGCAGCAGGGAGTAACTCCTCAGCATGCAATTTCCAAGACGGTTGGAAGGGTGAACCGGAGCTTGCAAAAGAATTCGCGGAGGACTACAATTGTAGGTCAGATGATTCGTGGGTGTGCACTTTTTTCGGGGGTCAGAGTATCATCGGTTTTCTGGCAAAACGAGCAAGGGGGTATGTGCCCGTGAATGAAGCCGAAAGCAGAGTGATCATGTGGAAAACAGAGAGGGGCAACGGAGAACCCGAGGCTGTTCAACGTCGCTGGTTCTGTGTTGCCCTCGCACCTTCCGGCACCATCTTCAAGGGAGGTGCGGAGTCAGCGGCGGGGCTTTCGAGTATGCTCGGAGGCGCAACGATCGGCTGGGTAGACTTCGTCACTCACGATTTCGATGCCGAGGTCCATGCTGCTGCTGCTGAATTGGGCTTCAGTAAAGATCTTGTCTCCGCCTTGACGGATGCAACACACTCAACCTACCAGGATTTCGATACGGAGATGGGGATGAAGCTCCCCAGTGTGCAGGTCAGAGAGCTTGACGTGCTGCCTTATCCTCTTCTGTTGCTCATGAGAAAGAACTTCATCCTCACCATTCACCCCCTCAATGTCGACCGAAGGTTCAGCCGTTTGCGCCGCTATGCCGAAACTGTCCTGAAAAAGATCCCTGTCGATGCCATCATGGCGGACAAGCTGACGATGCTGTTGACGCGTATCATCGATGAGAACAATGACCGCAACTTCGAACACCTGCGAGAGATCGAGGAACTGGGGGACAAGCTCAATGAAAGTATGATCGATCCCAATGTCCCCCGAGCCAAACTGGGGCCGGATATCTATCATATGAAGCATGCCCTGATCGTCTACCTTAATTCTCTCTGGGATACAGTCAATGTGCTGCATAGCTTGCGTTACGGAGATGCTGAGCTTATCAGCGATGACCCAAGGCTTCTGGACAAACTGGGGATTCTGGCGGAGGATGTCAATCGACAGATCGGGTTGGCTGAGCACATGTCAGAAGTTCTGGCTTCAGGATTAGAAGTGTTGCAGAGTATCTATAATAACCAGCTTCAGACAATGAACAACAGACTCACCCTGCTGGTGACCTATTTTACTGTCCTAGGCACCGCTTTCCTGGTTCCAAATACCATCGCCACCGCGTTAGGCGACCCTGTCTTTGATATCGGACCCAAAGACTTATGGTGGTATTTGAGTTTGATGATTGGCTCTACTCTTGTATGTACCGTTCTGGTCTTCTGGTGGGTGCGGAACCAGGGTTTCATCGGCAACAAGTCAAACTAAGTCAAAAGGCGGCGGAACGGATTGAACTCATCCCCTCACCAGGTCCTCGAGTTCCGCCATCATCCTTTGCCAGTGAGTCCCTCGCCAGTAGATTCGATGGCAGAGCGGACATTGCATATACTGTTCCTGGGTTTCGAACACATACTGTGGAACTCGATCAAGGGCCTCCACCTTTTTCAGGGGGATCAGGGGTTGGTTACACTCGATGCAGAGGGTGAAAGGGGCTGAGGTCGGTTCCAGATGCAAGGCTTGGACAACCTGTTTAAGCTGGTCTTTTACGTCATCGGACTCGATCAGGATTGCCCTTATGTCGCCGTTGCTAACAACCCTTCGCTTCATAATCCCGCTATCCTTGGTCAGTAGAACCCTCTCTTCCTTGAGGGCAATCCGAACCAGTTCCTCGTCGTTCAGACCATTGATGAACAGGGCATCATATCCCAGCATGCGCAGCCTTCTGGCCAGTCTGCCCACATTGACATCGACGACGAATTTCGGCCTCATCACCTACATCATACCATCAGTTCCATCCCATCGTAGGCAAACAGAGTGCCCGGGAGATTGAATTCGAGGGCGCGGTAGTCATCGTAGCTGCGGCCCCAATACTCCTCCAAGTGGATGAAAAGAACCTTTTGCGCTTCGATCCGTTCGGCCAGCTTCATCGTCTGGGCGAAGGTGTAGAGCGTGGTTCGCGAGATGTGATCCGGCGGATAGTGAAAGCTGTGCTTGATTCCGTCTTCAAATATCCCGGGCTGAATCACCAGCAGGTCGGCGTTTTGAACCGCCTTCCTATCCTCCGGGAAGGGTCTGAGGTCACAGGGAGCGTAGACGAGCTTTCGCCCACTCTTTTCAAACACGTAAATGAACGACACCTGAGGCCCTCGGTCGATCGGAATGGCGGTGATGTGAACATCACCAATCTGCAGTTCATCCCGAAAGTACTCAACCTTCAAGAAGCCGCTTGCTTCGTAGAAATCGAGCGCGGGCCCATACTGGGATTGTATGTTCTGGATGCGTCCCTTTAGCTCCTGTGGTAGGCAGAGGCGAATCTGCTTTTCCGGGTAGGCACGCCACGTGCGGAAATCCAGGGTGATCTGCTCCACCACCCGCCACCCCTCGATGTGATCCGGGTCCAGATGGGTGAACATGAGGTGGTCGATCCGGTTGATGTGGAAGCGGTTCAACCGGTCCGATATCTCTGCCGGTGTATCGATCAGAAGGCTGATGTCATGAAGAAAGGCGGAAGGGCCTCCCCTCGCGTAGGGAATTCCCTTCTCCCTGGCCTCCTTGCAAACCTCACATCTGCAGAGCGGCTTGGGGATGACCATGCATCCCCCGGAGCCTAGAATGGTCCATTTCATGCCGAACGAGCCCCATCCTACTCTGTGAGGCGGCTGTCTCCTTCAAGCGCATGTATTTGAAATTTTCCGTTAGTCTCCTCTGCAGTGATGAGGTTATACTCCCGCCTTCCGCAGGAAGAAATCCGGCCTCATGGGGTCCCATCGTCCCACCAGTCGATCATATGCAGGTAGGGGCAAGGTCTCCTTGAAAATCCTGTAGTAGTAAAGCTCTTCCACGGAAGAGAGGTACGGATTGCCGTTGGTTCGATTGAAAGCCTCCAGTTCTGCCAGGGAGACATGCTTTTCCGCCTGTGCCCTCATGATGTACGCCACACCGGAGCCTTGGGCAAAGAACCGTTTCGATTGATAGATGATGTGGTCCGGCAGACATCCCTCAAAGGCCTGGCGCAAGACCCACTTCCCGGTTTGTTCCTCGCCGTGAAGCTTGTGCTCCAGCGGAATCTTCAGGGCGAAATCCATCACATGGGCATCAAGGAACGGTGTGCGGCTTTCGTATGAATTGGCAGCGTTCAGTCGGTCCAGCCGCTGGAGTGCAGTGTTGTGAGCCACATCCACGAGGTTATCGATGATGCTGGCTCTCTCCTCCGGGTTCTTTGCCTGCTTATACTGGCCGTCATATCCGGCAAAGAACTCATCGGCTCCCTCGCCGGTGAGAACGCATTTGGTGTAGGGTTTTGTGAATCGCCCGGCCAGGAAATTGGCGATGGCCCCATGCACACAGCTCTCCTCATACATCTGCTGATGATGGATCGCCAGCGGCAGTATCTCGTTGATTTCCGGCTCGCCGAACATCAGAACGTGGTGCTTGACGCCAAGAAACTTGGTGACATCTCTGGCCAGAGGGAGGTCTTGCCCCCCCTCCATGCTCACGGTGAAGCATTCAATGTTCGGCTTGATCTCGCGAGCCATGTAGGTGATGAGGCTGCTATCGAGGCCGCCGCTCAACAGTATACCGCCAACGGCATTGTCTTTCATCCGTTTCTCTGTCGCTTCGATTAGAAGTTGCTTGACCACTTTCTTGGCTTGATCGTAGTCTTCGAACTCCGGGGTTTCCACGGCCTCGTTTCGGTATCGCTGAAAGCCGAGTTCCCGGGAATAGGTATAACCGGGCGGAAACTCCCGAACGTCGTCGCATATTCCAACCATGGCTTTTGCCTCCGAGGCAAAGCAGAGAGCACCCTCTCCATCGTGCCCGTAATAAAGCGGTTTGACTCCGACCCAGTCACGGGCCAGGATCATCTTTCCTCCATCGGAAACAGCCACGGCAAAATCGCCGTTGATCTTGTCGGCGAACCGCAAACCGAATCGATCGTAAAGGTCCAGTATAGCCTCGGCATCGGATATGGCGCCCTTGTCTGCGTTGTATACTCTCCCATCGAGAACAACGGCCCTCTTGCCGTCTGATGTGTAGTGAGACCCGTCCTTGCAGTCTGCGCCCATATTGAGTTCGTTGCAGCCCAAATGAACTTGGCCATTCCTGTTGACCCAAGTCGTATCAGGGCCTCTGTACTTGGTATCCTGAAGCATTTGCTCCAGCTTTCCGTTATTGTTTCCCAGAATTCCCGCAATCCCTGCCATAATACTCCTTTCACTCGAACTCTTGCTGCATACCAGGGCTTGTGACTAAGCTGTTTGAAAAGCTTCCATCTGCTTGATTGCCTCGAAGCCGTCGGCGCAATAGGCGTCTGCCCCGATTTCCTGGGCGTATTCGATTGAGACCGCCGCGCCACCAATCAACACCTTCACTTGCTCCCGCAATCCGGCCTGTTTGAGCGCATCAGCAACCTCTCCCATCACAACCATGGTGGTCGTCAGCAATGCCGAGAGTCCCAGATAATCCGGTTTTTCGGTTCTGACGAACTCCACAATCTTTTCTGTGGGCACATCGATACCCAAGTCATGAACCTCGTATCCGGCGCCTTTGAGCAGAATAGCCACGATGTTCTTGCCGATATCGTGGATATCGCCCTTGACTGTGGCGATTGCGAATTTGCCGTTGGTCGAGCCTCCAGAGACTTCAAGATAGGGTTTGGCAATATCCATCGCTGCGCCAACAGCTTCCGCAGAGGCTAACATGTCCGGAATGAAGTATTCTTTGGTGGAAAATTTCTCGCCGACCACCTGCATCCCTGCCGTCAGACCTTCTTTGATAATGACCGCAACGGGGATATTTGCGTCCAGGGCTTGTTGGGTCAGTTCCACTACCCCGGGACCTGTCAGGTCCTCATCGATTCCCTCGTCATCCTGGGTCTTCCTCCCCTGGATCACGTTTTCTTTGAGCTTTGCAATCATGTCTTCGTTCATTCTCCCTCCTATTGGTAGATGTTCAGCCTGGGCAAAATGCCGGGAACTTCACGGAAAATCTTTGCCGTGGTTGCTTGATCAATGTGCCGGACCGGTTTTTCCAGGAGTTCGAGCATTCTCTCATGGGCAAGCCTGAATACGTCATCGGCCTTCCCGTCTCCTTCGAACGGATAGGGTGCCGAGAGTTGCCCGCTACGCATAACTTTGCGTATATAGCTGATAAAGATCTTTTGCGGCGTTTCCGACACGGCTCTGATCTGTTTCAAGGCCTCCGATATCGCAGTGTCATCGATGCGTGGCTGCTGCAGAAAAAACTTGATCATTTTGAAATGGGCGTCATCAAGGACAGCCTGCTGCAGGCAGAAAACGGAATTACAGTCCAGAAGGCCGTAGGCGCAATGCAAGTACTGTGGCCCGCTCAGGGTGACCAGAATATCTGAGAACAGTCTTTCAATCGAGGATTGCTGTCCGGGAATCTTAGGGTCGCAAACACCCGAGGTTGAGTAATTCGGGATTTTGTAGAACCGAGCCATTTGAACGCAGTCGATATTGTACTGGCTGGTTTCGACTGCACCGTAGGAATCGGAGAGCGTGTCCATTCGCGCTCTCACCGGAACGCTGCCATACAAAACAGGGGTTCCGGGATTCACCAATTGGCCAAGCGTTATCCCTGCCAAGACCTCGGCATTGATCTGTGCCATGATCCCGGCTTCGGTGATGGGCGCTGTCGATCCTGCCTGTGGTGCAGAGGAAACCACAACCGGCAGTCCCCGCCGGCACATTTCCATATAGGCATTGGTGGTGTCTTCCACAAACTGTAGCGGGCTCTTGACCAGACAGGTGATAAAGGAAATGATGGGGTTCTCCTTGAGCTGTTTTTTTCCTCCGACGATGATCTCCGCCATGCGCACCACATTGTCTAACTGGTCCAGGCTGGTCAGGCCAGCCATCACATGTTTGGTGGTATTATTCAGAGACGCGAAGTATTTGTTTACATCCTTGTTTTCGGCTGTGATGTCAGGGTCCTGGATATTGACGGTGCGGATGTATCCGTCCAGTGTTTCGAGGTGCTCGCAGACATGCGCCGACTTGCAGAGATCGGCAACGGTGCCCCGCCTGGGGCGGAATTCCGGCGCTTGTATTTCCTTGCTGGGATCGGATTTCTTGGTGTATGTGGAAAACTCCACATCCAGCCAGATATTGGTCTCGGAACCGGAAATAAAGCAGACCCTGGGTTCATCGCCGTGCATGATCAGTGCATTATCCGGGTTTCTGGCACCGAGCTTGACCGTCTTGGGCGCAGTTTCAAGGGCTTTAGCCACCATCTTTTCGGGTATTTTGACCCGCCATGCCGGATGGTCTCCCTGGGGGTGCGACGTCACCTGTGCGCCGTTGCTCTGGAATAATTCAGCTGCCTCCTTGTTGAAGCAGGTGAGGCCGGGGTCTTGGAGAATCTCAAGGGAAGCCTGATGAATGATCTCTATCTGCTGCTGGGTTATTCTTTCCAAAGGTCTTTGGATCAAGATTCCTTCTCTAGCCATTTGTTCACTCCCTGTTGATTAAGCTTCCTTCGCTTGAATTTTATTCCACAAGAAGGCCTTTGCGATGGGCCTTAATGTACTTCTTGCAGGCTAGGTCCTCGCCTGTCAGCATGTCTGCAACCCTGGCCAGACTCATGGCTTTGGCATCGAGCGGGTCCATGATGGCGGCATCAAGCCCCATGGCAGCCGACATCACCATGAAGGCCCGGTTGATCATCCTTCGATTCGGCAATCCGTAGGAGATGTTGCTGAGTCCCATCACTGTCTTGGCGCTGGGATAGCGGGCTTTGATCCCCGCGATTGTCTTGAGCGTGATCAAGCCTTGAGTTGAGTCTACGGAGATGGGAAGTACCAGGGGATCAAAGTACACCTGCTCCTCTTTTACGCCCAGACCGACCAGATGAGTCATGATCGCATCGGCCGCGTCCAGACGTTCCTCAACGGTTCGAGGAATCCCGCCGTCCCTCATCACCAGGGCCACCAGCGAAGTTTTCCGTTCCAGTGCAAGACGGCCGATGGAATTGAGCCTCTCCGGCTCGGCGTTGACGGAGTTGATCATCACCGTCTCGCCGCGGTATCTTTTTAGGGCGGCCTGCACCACCGCCGGGTCATCGCTATCAATGCACAGGGGCTTTTCTGTAACCTCCTGTACCACATCGATGAGCCATTCCATCAGGGCTGTCGAACTTCCCGCCCAATCGGTTGCAGCCCCGGCATTCACATCGATGAATGCCGCACCGGCATCGGCCTGTGCCTTTGCGAGGTTTTGCAGAAATTCCTTATCCCCGTTGGCCAGAGCCTGCCCTACGGACTTGTTCGAAGCGTTGATCCTTTCGCCGATAATCAGCATCTTCCCTAACCTCAATCGATGATTTCAGGTATTTCGGATATAATCCGCTGCCGGATGTCTTCAGGCAAGCGGTGCCCATTCCCTGCCATGATCTTTTGCACCTTTTCTCTGGCTCTTCCGGCCGTATCAGACTTGCCGTCTTTCTGCCAATTCTCCCAGTGTTCTCTATCGCTCAAAGAGGGCTGATAGTGATTTGTTCGCATATACTTGCGGGTGTGCTTGGCATGTATGAAGTGCCCCCCGGGCCCAACTTCCTTGATCAGATCGAAAGCCAGCGTATCCTTGTTCACAGGGATTCCGGACACTGCCCGCATCGCCATGCCGATGATCTCATCATCTACCACATATTTTTCCGGGCTGACGCTGAGGGCGAAGTCCATGAGCCCGGCGGCATCATGAATGTAGTTGGCGCCACTCAAGGCGCACAGCAGCAAGGTAAGAGCGGATTCGTAGCCGCACTGGGCATCAACGACCTTGGCGTCAGACATGCCGCCGGTAGCGTAGAACGGCAGCTTGTAAAATTGTGCCATCTGAGCGCTGGCCGCGTTGGAAAGGCCCATCTCGATGGCGCCGGTGATGTACTTCAGATCGCGAAAATCGTTGCTAGAAGCCACAGAGCCGAAGATGGCCGGCGCGCCTGGATTTACCAGCTGAGTCAGACATACCTCAGCCAGAGAATCGACGGTCTGAACCACCACATTCCCGGCTATGGTCACTGGCGAGGTGGAACCGCAGAGCGGTTCCGAAGGGAGAGCCACCGGGATGCCGGCCTTGGCAATGGTGACGATCATGTCGCCATAGAGTTCGTCGATCTTCAGCGGACTGATGGCGCAGAGAATTAAGGAGATGATCGGCTTTTGCCGCAGGCTTTTAGATGATCCCGCGATCAGTTCAGCCATGTGGAGCACTCTCTCCATTCCCTCGTGGGTATAGACACCCCCCATTATGTGCTTGGATGTATTGTCCAGCCCGGCAAAGAAGCGGTTGACATCGACGTTCTCTGCGGGAACATCACTGGGATAGGTGGGCAGCAAAAAAAAGTGAATGTTGTCAAGATGATCGACGAGCTTGGCGATATCCTTCAGGTCCCGGAGATCGGCCCTTCGCCGGTCTCCGGTGATGCCATCGATGATATTGAGTGCGGTGCCGCCGGTACCTGCGTATACTCGGGCACCCCCCAACTTCAGATTATGCTCTGCCTTTTGGCCATAAAGAGTGACATTCGGTGGTGCTTTGGCCACAAGCCCCATGACCATATCCCGGGGCATTTTCACGATGGGGCCTTCAATCTTGGCACCAGCCTCCTTGAAGTACCTGAGCGCTTTACCGGAGTTAACCTGTATGCCTACCTCCTCAAACACCCTCATTGCCGTATCGTGGATCTGGGCGATCTCATCTTCGCCCAGCGGCTTGTACGTGCCTCCAACCAGTCCCTTTCGAATCATGATTATACCTGCCTTCTGTTCGCAAAATTGCCTTTGTTACAGGCGCTAAGTTTTCTGTTTGCGGTCTGAACCTACAGACCAAGATACAGTGCCGCCGATACTGGCGCATTAGCTTAAGAGGCCTTCTATAAACCTCTTTTGACTTATGTTTGGCTCTTATCTTCTCCCTGGGCAGTCGTGCTTCTTACAGGTTTTGCAAGGGCTGTAGCTGACGATGTTGCTGCCGGGAGACCCCAAGCCGATAATGCCCGATATCGACTTCTGGGGAAGCATGAAGTAGTCCTTACTCAATTTGATATCCAAGTGTGGACTCTGTATCGCCTGGAATATTGCCCCTTGTTGGCTGATGTGCCAGTCACAGTAGCCCGGGCTGAAACGGCGGCTGATGGAAAGGCCCTGAGACCGAGCCCTCTGGTCAATCGTCTCTTGGACAGAATCGGCCATCTTCTCGGTAAGGCTTGACCCGATGGCATCGAGCAGATATGACTCCAGAACAAGCCCTTGGTCGGCCAGTTCTCGGACCCTCTCTTCCAGGCCGTGACCAATAGTGAGTGCAAACATGGCGACTTTCTGGCACAGTTTCAGTAATCGAGCGATTATTCGACTGGTGAGATGAATGGAATTCTCGATGATGACGATTGGCCCCTGAACCTGCTCGATTCTTCTGACAACGCAAGAGAAGGAAGATTGAATGAGATGTTTGGCATGATCGAGATATTCCTCGACCAGCGATGCGATACGAGGCCGCAGTTCGGCGTCTGTATTATATCCTATTCTGCGGTACACGCTTTTTCGAATGAGTTCCCTGTCGGGGTCGAAATCGAGATAGCAGCTTGCGGTTAACATATTGTTCGACATTTTTGAATAGTGATGATGGCTTTTTCCAAAAGGCGCTTTGAGACCACTCTTGACACATGTATCCCTGTTCTGGTGGCTTGCTGATAGAGTGTGGAGTGGGATGACCTTCGGCTTTTTGCAGATACTAAGTTCGAGAAGGTGCAACAAGCAGCCATGTAAGTATATGTTTACATACATTTACATTATACGCGAAACTCAACTTGTGTCAAACCCGTGTCTATTCCAATGCAAATTGACCCCAGCAGGCCCACTCTGGGCCAGAAACGACTAGCTCCTCAATGAGGTGCAAAACATGGCAGTATGTGATAGGGGAAAGGTCCACGGATCGATGACATCCATCCTCTGTTTGGCGACTTTGGTAATTCTGGTATAATGCATCTACCATGCCGAGGTTTGAGATCATCGATCACACCGCTGATATCGGAATCATCGCCTACGGCCAGAGCGTCGAAGAGGTTTTCCTCAATGCGGCCTATGGGATGTTCTCCTTGGTAGCCGATCTGGATAAGGTGAGAGAAAAGAGCAGCAGAGAGATTGTTGCCGAAGCCCCGGATCAGGAAGAGCTGCTGGTAACATGGCTGAACGAACTCCTCTATCTCTTCGATGCCGAGGGACTGATCTTCAGCAAATTCGAGATCGTCAATTTGAGGCAGGACTATCTGGAAGCTGTTGCTCATGGTGAAAAGATCGATCCTTCGCGCCACAATCTGCAGTCCCAGGTCAAGGCGGCCACTTATTACCTGCTCAAACTGGAGCATCATAAAGATGGTTTCAAAGCTCAGGTCATTCTGGATATTTGAGGGCTCACGGATCGGGGATTACCCCCGAACATTTGGGCAAGGTGGATGAATATGGCTTCGCGCTGGAGGGAATTCCTCAGAAAAATCGATGACTATCGATGGGAGATAAGCCCCGACTATAAACCCGGAATGCAAGTGCCGGGCCTCCTCTACGCCGATAAAAAGATGCTGGACCAGATCGGCGAAGAGCAGTCGCCGGAGCAGGTGGCGAATGTAGCTTTCCTTCCCGGAATCGTGGGGAAATCGATGGCCATGCCCGATATTCACTGGGGTTATGGCTTCCCTATCGGCGGGGTTGCTGCCACACGTGTCTCCGATGGGGTGGTTTCACCTGGCGGGGTAGGATTCGATATCAATTGCGGGGTGCGTCTTCTGCTCACCAACCTGACGGAAAAAGACGTCAGCCCCAGAATCGAAAAAACCATCGCAGCGTTGTTCACTGATATCCCCTCAGGTCTGGGCTCAGAAGGCCGGATCAAGCTCGCCGGGAATCAGGTCAACAGGGTCTTGCGCCATGGGGCCCGATGGGCGGTCGAAGAGGGTTATGGAACCAAAGAGGACCTGGAGTTCACTGAAGAACACGGCTGTCTTGAAGGCGCTGATCCCGGTCAGGTGAGCGATAAGGCCAAAAAGAGAGGCGTTCCCCAACTGGGCACGCTGGGTTCGGGAAACCATTTTCTCGAAATTCAGGTCGTGGATGAAATCTATGACCGTTCGGCGGCCAAAACGTTTGGCGTGGAGCAGGTCGGGCAGGTGATCATTCTGATTCACACCGGGTCGCGAGGCTTTGGCTATCAGGTTTGCGATGATTACCTCAAGACGATGGGGGCGGCTGTGAAGAAATATGGCATCCAGCTTCCCGATCGTCAACTCGCCTGCGCGCCGGTAAAGTCGCCGGAGGGGGAAGCATATCTTGCGGCAATGGCGTGCGCTGCCAACTATGCCTGGGCCAATCGGCAATGCATCACCCACTGGACCCGGCAAACGCTCTCCCGGATCTTCGGGACGGAGGCCGGAAAACTGAAGCTGATGTACGATGTGGCCCATAACATTGCCAAGATCGAGGAACACAAAGTGGGCAAGAAAAAAATGCTCGTGTGCGTCCACCGGAAAGGGGCCACCCGGGCGTTTCCTGCCGGTCATCCCGATGTGCCTGCCGCTTACCGTAATACGGGACAACCGGTTCTGATCCCCGGCGATATGGGACGTTACTCATACGTAGCCGTGGGGACAGAAACAGCAATGGAGGAGACTTTTGGGTCGACCTGCCACGGGGCGGGCAGGGTGCGAAGCCGGTCAGCAGCCAAGAGGGATTTCACCGCATCCGATGTTGCCAGCCAGCTTGCCCAGAAAGGGATCACTTTCAAGGTTGCCAGCAAGTCGGCTCTGGTCGAGGAGGCTTCGGAAGCCTACAAGGATGTCTCCGACGTGGTCAACGTAGCCAACCAAGCAGGAATATCGCGCAAAGTATTGAAGGTCAGGCCTATCGGAGTGATCAAAGGCTAGTGTCATGTCATGCTTGTATTGACGCTAAAATAGCGGTATAGTAATCTTCAGAAAGGAGGTTGCTATGCCCCTATTGAAATACAAGGTCAGATTGACGGACGAGGAGCGCAATGAACTCAAAAACATTACAGAAAAGTGGGTATGCACTTTACTCAACCGGCCACAAAATGTAGTATGTAGGCATGGAAGAGTCTGTTCATCCTGTTTCTGGCATTGATTATCCCGGGACATTCCAGGAATTTGACCGATGGTTTACCA
>JAQTRE010000079.1 GCA_028711995.1 Dehalococcoidia bacterium
CCAAATAAGCCTCAATCACCTGTTCGTTGGATTGTATTTCTTTGGGAACACCTTCAGCGATTTTGGTACCGTGATCTATGACCACCAGGCGGTCGCAGATGTTCATCATCACCCGCATGTCATGATCGATAGCCAGCACGGTCAGCCCCTGATCTCTCAATTTCCGAATCACGGCAACGACTTTGTTGCTTTCCTCAGCGCTCAGGCCGCATACCGGCTCATCCAGAAACAAAAGCTTGGGATTGCCGGCAAGACACATAGCGATAGCCAGTATCCTCTGCGCTCCCGGAGGCAAGCTGGCGGCCGGCCTGGGCGCATACTCTGCAAGCCCCAAAGTCTCCAGTATTCCCATGGCTTTAGCTTGAGAAGCCTTCAACTCCCTGTTCACCTTTACCCGCAAAAACTGGCTGTCGATAATGCCGCTCCTCTCGTGCACGTGGCAACCGTACACCACGCTCTCCAGAGTGGTAGCCGATATAAACGACTGTGTCTGTTGAAACGTACGCGCAATACCCATCGTCGCAATCTTCCATGGGGGCAGCTTATGTATGGGAGTGCCATTGAAGAGTATCTCGCCCGCTGAGGGTTTATAAACCCCTGACAAGACGTTGATAGTAGTGGTCTTGCCTGAACCGTTGGGGCCGATCAAGCCGATGATCTCTTGGGACCGAATGACAAAACTCAGATCATTCACAGCCCTTAACCCACCGAAGTCTTTGGTGATGTTTTTTACGTCAAGAATGTTTTCTGAATTCATGATAACCAGAGCTCAAAGCGATATTGCTGCCAGTATATTCGTACACGATGTTGATGTGCCCCCCGTAAACCGGTCCAAGTCTAATGTTAGACTTGGACTGAGAATAAAGGGGGGCACATCAAGCGGGCTTGAAGCGTTTGGCGACGTCCTCGGCTACCAAACGGCCGCTCTTGATGGCAGCCAGAGAACACCACCAACCCTCGGGGGCAGAGCGATCTCCCGCGGCGTACAAGCCATATACCGGAGTCTTTATGGACAGGTTGCCTCTCCCGGGAATGTTTCCGGTGACGCCCCAGTCTCCCTGAGCAACCCTGATCTTGATCAGCTTTACATCATTGTCAAAACCGGGCATGTTCTGCCGCAAGTCCTCCAGGGCCAGCGTCACCTCCCTCCTGATATCATAAGGGGGAATGACCGAGGCCGGAACGCAGGCCGCTTCCAGAAGATGCTTGCCCTTTGGCGACATCTCCGGACACAAGGAACTGAAATCAAGGATCATAAAGGCTCGCTTGTACTCGGTGAAGCAATAACAGGAAGACCCTTCGAGCTGGGGCAGCTGTTTGTCGGAAGCAAACTCAAAACAGATCATTGGCGATCCCATGATGTTCCGCACATCCTTCAGATAGCCAGGGCCAAAATGCTCCTCACCTGCCAATTCCACCGTTTTGCGCGGCGGGGCGTTGCTAATCACCGTCTTGGCCACGATCTCGATCGGCTCGCTATCCTTCTGCACCACTACGCCGGTGACCGCCCCATCCTTCACATTGATCTTTATTGCCGGGGAACGTGTCCACACGTCTCCTCCCATCCGCTTGATGGCTCCCACCAGCGCATCGGAGAACTGGCCACACCCTCTGGGTGGATAAGCCCAAGTCATCGTGGCCCCCTGGGTGATCTGACGGAAGAATTCACCGGCAGGCAGTTCATAGCTATTCACTCCGATGCCACAGGTGAGAAAGTGGAATAACTTTAAGACTAGGGCGTTATCGGTGTACTGTCGGGCCCAGTCATCCATGGACATAGAGTAGGACGGTTCGGCCCATGTGATGGCCTTCATCCACGCCGAAAACACCCGATCCGCCTCTGCGTCGTCCCGGGCGGCTGCGCCGATGATGGCCTGCCACATCCGTTTGGGAGGAGCGGTGAAGTCCTTCCCCCTGATGCGAAATTTGAATACCGGATCGGGAACGCGAAGTTCCAGCTCGGCGCCAACCTCCCGACAAAGCGCCCCGTGAATCCCATCGCCGATCATGGCCGCTCCGGTGTTGAGCCTGAAGCCATGGTGATCGAGCGTCTGGCATCGCCCTCCATAAAACGGCAGCTTCTCCACCACCTGGACGTTATATCCCTTCTTCAACAGCAAAGAGGCCGCTGTGGTGCCTCCAATGCCGCTTCCAATAACGGCGACATCACATTTGACCTGTTTCATTATTTCACCTCCGCGATGGCATCCATGGGACAGGTGCCGACACACTCAAGACACTCCGTGCAAGAATCCCTGTTTATCTCAATCACTCCATACCCTTCCAGAGCATCGACGGGACAAAATGCCGAGCAGATATTGCAGCCGATACACTTTTCCTGATCAACTACGACCATTCTCTTTCCTCCTTAAGAAATCCTATTCTTCAATCTTGAGTTCCCACTGGCAGCAGATGTTGTCCTTGCTTTTTGGAGGCGGCATCTTCAGAAGGGCTATCTTAATTTTTGGGATTGATCATGTTCCCTGAAAGTGACTCCCCATGCCGCCAACAGTGGAACCCCACGGGCTCACGCCCGTGGCACCTTGGGGAACAAGCCCTACCTATCGGCATTCACCCACGGGCTTACGTCCGTGGTCCTCTGCCAGCCTCAATAGAAGATACTCCGGAGTATCCCCAGTTCTGCCAGCGCCTGATTCTTCTGCCCAGCCGTGGTCTCAGCCCGATCCAGAACCGAGTTCTTCTCCACGACGATACTCATCCGTTGGTACCGTTATGGCCTTCCAGCGGCGGAATGGCTGTTTTTTGAGCCGATCCCACTAAGAATCAGACCCTGCTTCACAGTGGGCTGATTCTATTGTCGTAATCTCATTTCGCTGATTGACAACATAGCCGATAGAAGATCAACTATCACACAACAGTCTTTGGAGCTATTCTGTTACCGGGACAAGCACCCCATCTTTGAAGAGCACCATTTGTCCCACGTTATTGTGAGTGCCGTCAGCGTTGATATGGA
The DNA here is from genome assembly GCA_028711995.1 of Dehalococcoidia bacterium. Classification (NCBI taxonomy): domain Bacteria; kingdom Bacillati; phylum Chloroflexota; class Dehalococcoidia; species Dehalococcoidia bacterium. The sequence continues at coordinate 2,975 of JAQTRE010000079.1, forward strand.
ACGATCCTCCCGGTGCGTCCTCCCAGACAAAGTTCCCCGAACGGACCGCTTTCTGGATATCCTCAGGCTTGTCCGATCCCGCCATCTCGATGGCCTTCAATCCTACCCAGATGGTTTGATACATAACAATATCGCCTGATGTAGGGCGTTCACTGTATTGTGCCTTCCATGCGTCTTCAAACACTTTGGACCCAGGAAAAGGGAGCCCGGGCATCCACAGAATCCAATGGTATGTGCCGTCCGCTCCCTTTTCGTTCAATGCCGGCCCGCTGGATGTTACGCTGTTGCTCACAAACTTGATATCTCCCCAGCCACCCAGTCCAGGTATCTGCTTAAAGACGTTAACATAAAACGTGTCAGCTCCGCCGTCTCCAATTAGCACATCGGGGTTCTTCTGCCTGATGCCGGTAAGCAATGACGAGAAGTCGGTGGTGTTGACCTCGGGGTATTGCTCATACACAACCTTTACACCGGCAGCTTCCAACCTTTGCTTGATTAGAGAACTGCGGGCGCGTATGTCTTGCATGTTCGCCATAAGCAGTCCTACCGTTTCGGGCTTAAACTCTTTCAAGACGAAATCTGACACCATCGTGGCGATATCAGTGGCGTTCGTATAGGCGCAGCGTATGGTGTATGGCCTATTGCTCAGGTCTACAGGGGTAGAACCTACGCTGAACAGCGGCACTTTCGTCTCTTCCGCGACATCGGATGTCGCTGTAAGAGCGGCTGCGGTCGCCCCGCCAATGAAGACTGCCGAAACACCTTGCAGCACCAGCTTCTTGTAGCCCGCTACGGCATCGGCTACTTGAGTGTTATCATCTTGCTTGTACCACTTGACAGGCCTCATCACTCCATCAACATTAAGGCCTCCCCTGTCCGCCAGCTGTTTGTCGATAATCTTAAGCACTCGATCAACAAGATTACCTGCTTTGGCTGCCGCCCCTGACCATGAGGTCAGAATCCCAATGTTCACCGGCTCTTTGGAGATAGTCGGAGTGGTTGTTGCTGGTGTCGTCACGGCTGGAGCGGTCTTCACTGGAGTCGTTGCCGACGAAGTGGTAACTGGTGGCGTTGGCGTTTCGTCATCATCGCCGCAGGCCGCCAGAACGGGTATCATCAGGATCAGAATCAGGAACAATATTACAGATTTATTCCAGAAGCTAAGTTTTTCTAGTGACATGTGGACCCCTCCTTTTTCAATAATACTAAGCCTCGACACGTGATACCTTTTTAGGTCTATAATCACCCCCTCTGCTCGCAAGCCGCTTAAGTGTTGCTTCTAGCCTCGACGTCGACTTAATTTCTGATGCTTCCATGACTGCCAAGCTCGATCACCTCCCAACCCTCCAGTCGATTTCACAACATCGATACATTTTCATGCACTTGTGGATGTTCTGATTCATTCGAGCACTTCACGCCATCTCCGCACAGAAATGCATACATTGCCCACTTCAGATCACCTCTGCATCTTTCAGCCTGCTTATTTCATCCCAACTGTAGCCCAGTACATTTTGAAGCACCTCTTCGGTATGCTCGCCAAACTCCGGCCCGGGCAACCTGATCGATGCCGGGGAGCGGCTGAAATGCATGGGAAACCCTACCAAATTGACCTTTCCCCAAGCGGGATGATCATACTCAACAACATAGTCATTCGCCCATACCTGAGGGTCTTTTAATACCTCTGGGAAGTTATTGACTGCCTCGTATACCAGGTCTCCGGTGCTCCTGAGAATATCGAGCCATTCTGCCCTTGTCTTGGTGGCAAAGGCTTTATCCATGATAGCGATACACGACGTCGCGTTCTTGCTTCGGACATCCATATTCTCAAACTGGGGATCTTTTTCGATATGCTCCAGCCCCAAAGCTCGACACAGATCGGCCCAGTATCTATCTGCTTGAAGACCCGCCAGCATGATCCATTTGTCATCCTTGCACTTGTAGTAGTTCCAGAGGGGGTTAGGGATGTTACTCCGATCCGGTCGTGTCATCTGCTGTCCCAAAAGCGTGTTAAAGTCGATATGCATGCCCAGCAGATGAATCATGCCGCCAAGCAAGGAAGTTTCTATCTCCTGCCCTATTCCCGTCCTCTCCCGATGCAAAAGAGCCGCGACAATCGCGAAGGCTGTCATGATCGCACCGATGCGGTCGGACGGCGCGCCTTGAGTGAGCACAGGCGGCATCCACGACTCTCCATTGGCGTACATCATCCCTGAGCGAGCTTGCCCGGTGATATCATAGGAGGTCTTATCTTGATCCGGGCCCTTTGATCCAAAGGCGGATGCCGTGGCATATATCAGGCGTGGATTGTATTTGGAAAGGGTGCCATAATCTATCCCCAGTCGCGCCAGACCGCTTTTTCGTTTGTTGTGCACCACTACGTCCGATTTCTCCACCAGCTCGTACAGGATTCGCTTTCCCTCCGCTTTCTCCAGATCGAGGGTAATGGATTTCTTGTTCCGGTTGCAGTGTTCAAAAAACCAATTACGCCCCCCTATTCCGGTGGTTGCCCTCTGAGCAGACATCATACCGCGAGAAGCGTCACCTGTTACCCTGTCTTCAATTTTGATAACATCGGCCCCCAAGTCACCCAACGTAGCTGCAGCTCCAGGCCCAAGTAGCCAGTGACCTAAATCCAGAACCCGAATTCCCTCTAGAATCATCGACATGGCAATTTCCTCCCTCGCCTATTCTTCGATTTTGAGTTCCCACTGGCAACAGACATCGTCCTTACTCGCTTACTCGCGCGAGGCGGTAGCTTCAGGGGGGTTATCTTGATCGTGGGGTTAATCAAATAGTTCTTGAAAAGTACCGGCTCGGTAATGTGACACACGTGATGGATTCGCTCCGGGCATTTCTCCTCGAAGTACTCCAAAGACCGGCATCTCTTCATCGTCTGGATACCGTTATTCGGCTCTTGATCTCAAACTCCGGCCTGAAGAGCCCGTGGATGGTGTTGTCCAGCGGCAACTGAAACGCTTTGAGGCTGTCTACCACGGTGTTTAGTTCGATTCCGGCCAGCTCAGCGTATCTGGGGTTGACCCTTCGGCTCATGGCTCCCCAGGCATCTGTTTCACATTCGTTGGCCACTTCAGGGTCGCATCGCTTGTTAATGGCGGCCCTCCATTCTTCCGTCATTTAAAGCCAAGCCTATTACCATCCTTCCATCAGCCTGAGCAGGAACTCCTTTGAAAAATCTTCATGCTTCAGATCGGGATTGAACGGGCCGCTCAAATCTTCCAGCTCCGGATTAGTCCTCTTTCGTCTGGTTTCTGCCATTGGTCTCCTTCGTTTAGTTTCATGTTCGGGAAAATGAACTTCAGTGGATCTGCATCAGATTCTCTGCTCGGTCCGGTCTATGATCTCCTCCTGAATAAGGGGGTCCAGTTGAACGAAGAAAGCGCTGTACCCGGCCACCCGGACTATCAGGTTCTTGTACTCTTCGGGATGCTGCTGGGCATCTCGCAAGGTTTCGCTGTCCACCACGTTGAACTGCACATGATATCCGCCCAGATCCATCAGGGTTTTCACCAGCATCAACAGCTTTCTCATCCCCTGTCTGTCTGCCACCGCGGTCGGGTGGAGTTTCATGTTCAGCAGGTTGCCGTCATACTTCATCGGGTCCAGCACCTTGGCTGCCGATTTAATCAGAGCGGTAGGCCCGTTCTTGTCGGTCCCGGGATAGGCAGAGGTGATACCGTCGGCAAAGGGTTGCAGGGACTTTCTGCCGTTAGGCAGCGCGCCGCAGTAGTGCCCGAACAGGCGATGAAGGGAAACGCTGACCGCTTCCGGCCGGCCGTCATCGGTATTCACATGGGACTTGTAGATAATGGCCATCTTGTAGAAGAGGTCGAACCAGTCCTTGGTGATCTGATCCACATAGTCATCGTCATTGCCATATTTGGGGGCGTCGATCATCATCTTGCGAATGGTGTCATATCCCTTAAAGTCAGCCTTCAAGGCATCGATCACCTGCTTCATGGTGAGCTTCTTATCCTCGAATACCAGCTTTTTGATGGCTGCCAGGGAATTAGCCAGATCCACAGTCCCCACCGGCAGCTGGGTGTCAAAGGAATACCTCGATCCGCCCTCCAGCAGGTTCATCCCCTTCTCGATACAATCGTCCACCAGGCAGGAACAGAAGGGCGATGGCAGGTATTGCGAATTCAGACTGAGAGATGCGATATCCATCTCGCGTCCCAGACGTCCCAGATACTCCAGATGGCGCCAGACTGCTTCATGCAACTCTTCATAGGTTTGGAACTTTGTCGGATCGCCCGTCTTGAGGCTGTGCTGCACTCCGGTCAACGGATTGACGCCATTATTCAGCGCCAGTTCCAGCATCTTGGGCAGGCTGATCAAGGTCTCCCAGTCGCCGTTTATTTTGCCGACTATGCCTGACTGGGTGCAAGCGACAATGGCAAAGTCGCGCGCTTCTTCCACGGAGCACTTGTAGCGATCCATGTTGCGCTGGACGCAAAGGTCGGAATTGACGAACGCCGGCTTGCCGATGCCCAGCCTGATATTCTCAGCGCATTTCATCAGCAGCTCTTCGGGAAGCCTGTTGTGCCAGATGCAAACCAGGCTGGGTTGGATCATCCTGACCTGAGCATCCGCTTCCAGGATGAGGTAATCCAGCTCGGTGGTGGCATCGGTCCCGTCTATTTTAACTCCCCCGATGCTGATATTCTGCCCCAGATGATTGGGAGCAGCCAGAGCGGCGTTGTCACCAGGCTGGTGAAGAGCGAGTTCAGACATCTTGATGAAGAACAGCTCGATCAGCTCTACGGCTTCCTCGTCGGTGATTTTCCCTTCCTGTTTATCCTTGAGAGGGAAGGGGTTCAGATACTGCCCGATCCTTCCCGGGGACATCCCGATCTGTGCGACCTCTGCCCACATGGCAGCATGGGTGAACCATAAGGATTGTACAGCGTCGCGGAAATCCCGGGCCGGCTTGGCGGGTACCCGGCGACATCTCTCGGCGATCCCAATGAGTTCCTTTTTTCGCGACTCATCGGTCTCGCTTTGAGCCATCTGCTCGGCCAGATCGGCATACCGGTTGGCCCAGGCGATAACCGCCTCGAGACTGATCCGGGCCGCCTTCAGAAACTCAATCCGGTGAATTTCCTGGACGTAGGCTGCGGGTATCCTTTCCAATCTCTGGCGAACATCCTCCAGTAGGCCCTCAAGCCCTCTATTAATCACTCTGGCATTATCCACGACAATGTATCCGATAGGTACAAAGGCGCTGTCCAGAATCGAGCATTCTCTCACGATTTCAGGCCGGGTCAATCCCGGATGCATATCGGCGAAGACCTCGTTAACCTTATCCACCATGCATCGGCCATTGAAGTACGTTCTTGCCTCGCGTATGAGGGTCCAGTCTTCATCGTTCAGCTTGGGTTGCAGACTGCCAAACTGGCTGTTGTGGTCTTTCTTCGTGAACCAGTTGGCTGCCCATTCCGGATAGGGATTGACTCCCCGTCGATACTGGGTCGGGTTCCCCACGATGGGATTTTCGTCGATCTGCAGGGTCATTCCCTTAAGGTATTTATCCAGAACCATCGCGCGTCTGATGATCGGGGCTCTTCCCTCCGTTTCTCTGTATGCCTCCAGAACAAACCGCAGCCGCTCTGTAGATAGCTTGACAGGCGCTTCATGGAAGCTTTCCTTCAGCCTTTTCACCCGGTCACTCAGTTTTGCTTGTACATCAAGTTGATATATCATGGTTCCTCCCTTCACCTGTCGGATTCCATCTTTGGATAGAATCCGAGTCGCTACACTAACTCACTTTTTAAAGGAGCCAAAGAGGACCGCATTCCAGCAGCAAGATCGTTTCCAATTCCACTGACATTTAACGCATTTTTGTAATCATTAGCCCTATTATATTATATTTATGTCATCTGTCAAGCGTTTCATGGCGCTACATCTGCGCAATATATAGTTATTATTGCATTATTGCAATTTGGAGAAATCTGACATAAAATCAGCCATGCACCCGCCAATCAAATCGTGGTGTTTGTTGCGCTTTTTGATCGGGTCCCTTATCATATATTGCTATAATTCAGGAAGTGCATATGGGAGAACGAGGTACGAACCCAATCCTCGATGAAATTGATCTGATGCTCATCAGAGAGCTGGAGACGAACGCCAGAAAAACTTATCTGGAACTGGGTGCCAGATTGGGATTAAACCATGTCACCGTGAGCCGGCGATTACAGCGCCTTATGGAGGAAGGCATGGTATCTTTTGTCACTATGGCCGATCACATCACCCTGGGATACTTCACACAGGCAACGCTGAGAATCAATGCCCGTCCAGGTAAGGTTGATGCCGTGGCAGCTCAATTGGCGTCTTTTCGGGACGTGCAGTTGCTCATCGGCACTGCGGGGCGTTATGATTTGATGGCCACAATTATGATTCGAGATCTGGATGATTTGCTGGACTTTGTTCAAGGGGAAGTGGAACGGATTCCGGATGTCACTAACGTGCATACCGTTTTGGTCATCAAGAGGTTCAAATATGGCTGGTCCCATACAGGAGGCAAGAACTGTACTGTCAGAGACAAAGCGGCGTCTTTCAGCCTGGATGCATTGGACCGATCCCTTATTGGAGAGCTGGAATTGCAGCCCAGGGAAACGATTTCTCAACTGGCCAAAACCCTTAGGGTAAGCCGAACCACTGTCAGCCGGAAACTGCAGGCGCTGTTTGATGAGGAAGTCATCTGGATCAGATGCGTACCGGACCTTTGGTCTTTGGGCTATCGAATCTGGACCATACTCCAGCTGAAAGTCGCCTCCTCCTGCCTTAATGATGTGGTGGAAAAACTGAGTGGCTATTCAAATATCACCCACATTGTGATGACCACAGGCGAGTTCCAGTTGACGACATCAGCCATATTTAGAGACCGGGAGGACATGCACTGTTTCCTGTCGAACGATTTGAGCATCATTCCCGGTGTGACACAGACGGAATTTATCCTGATTACCAAGCATTACAAACGTTCTTTTCAACTGGCTTCCCAGGGCGGATCAAAAGCCAGATGATCCAAAGCGTAATATATCCGCCACTTAAGAAAGTTCTCATCTCGCCGAAAGAACGGGGAGGTCAATAAGGGTCACATGTTCAATGTTGCCGAAACCTGTGCACCGGAGAACAAGGTGCAATTGTTGACTGATGTCTGCACTGAACCGAATGTAGTCTCCGATGATGAATTCGTGGCCGCCCGGTTGCCGGGAATAAAGGAGCGAACCGGGGTTGAGGAGATGATCACGGATGCCAACTACACCGGTGAGAATTCGGAGAAGGTATGCAGACAAGAGAACGTCGTCCTCATCCCCACCGAAGTCAAAGGTCGTCGGGAGCCGGGAGCCGGAAGACCAGCTTTCATTGACCGATTTTTATTTTGAGGGTAACGCCGTCGTTTCCTGTCCGCAAGGGCATGCCCCGATAGAACAGATAGACAAACCGGAATCGGGCCGTCATGTTGTTCGTTTTGATAAAGCGGTGTGCAGCGCCTGTCCCATGGTGGAAGTCTGTCCCGTTCGTTGTAGCAGACGATTCTATTCCCTTTCCTTCATGGATCGCCAGGTCCTGCTGACAGAGAGGCGCCGACAACTGAGCCAGGAAGGCTATCGGAGCAAATGTCGCTTGAGATCGGCAATCGAGGGAACGGTCAGTCAGTTCAAACGGAGAATGCGCAACGGAAAACTGAGGATTAGAGGGCTTTCCCGGGTGCGCAACGGCATCATCCTGATGGCCATCGGCATCAACTTCGGCAGACTCTGGACCTATCTGACTAAGGCCGATGCCGCGATACCGCTCTTTTCAGCCTTCGTCATCCTGTTGGCGTTTGTCCTGGCGCTCAACTTGGTCCGTCAGTCAAGCCATGCGTCTGCCAAGGCTTGGTCAGCAACATCAGGATGATTTGATCGGAACTTCGGCAGCAGCCTTTTTGCGGTGACGCCATGATTGGAATAGCTGCAAGTCGAACCAAAAGCCGAAATCAAACATCACAGTAATTCCATGAACAAGGGCTGATAAGAAAAAGGGGGAATCATGAACAAGGACAGGCGGATTGCAGTACTGGGAACTGGGGCAATTGGAGGAACGATAGGAGCCTTTGAAGTGCCCCCAATTACAGTATCAGTGGTAGAGTTAGAACCAGGACTACCCAGCGGATAGCGAAGGGAGACGGTGGACGATATTTCAGGGAGCAGCGCGACCTATTCTGATTATACTCGTTTCTCTAATAATCAATCAAACCCAAATCCTTCTGGCATGCCTGAATTTTTGACTTCTGTGGCTACACCGGAGGTGTTCCCTTTTTGGAGAAACAGAACAGATACCCCCCCTTGGCGGGGGGGGAAAAACCTGCTTGATGGGAGATTCCCTGACTATTGACTTGCGAGCCTGAACGAGCCGTGGGACTTGCCCACTTGAGTCATTGTTTCATGATCAACAACACCTGGGATGTTGCCAAGGTCGTTTGTCAGAAAATGATACATGTCATCGTCACTCGGAAAAGCCATGTAAGCAACCAAGTTAAAACTTCCCGTGATTACTGCCACATGCATCACTCTCCAATCTGCGGCAAGGGCATCAGACACAACGAAAATCAGTTCAAGTTTCACCTTCATGAACACAAAGACAGGTCCAGTCAAACCCAGCACCGACGGATTGGCGACGGCAATTACCCTTACCACCTTCTCCCCGAGGAGTCTTTGGAGTCTTCTGGTGGCCGTTTGTCGACTCACACCTATTCTCTTCCCTAGGACACCGATATTCACCCTAGGGTTCAACTCAAGTTCTCTAATCATCGCCATGTCTGATTCATCAAGACAACGCAATCTTGCTTCCCGGCGACCAGAGGCATCACCTAACAGTCCGATGTGGTAATATTTGACCTCTTGCAGAACAGTCATTACCTCCACCGTTGCTATTTGACGCACTCGGCTCAGTCTGTTACTCATCCACACAAGCAAATTCTGATCATCCTTGAATAGAGCGGTCGTCACTATGTCATAACGCCCTGTGGTCAGGGTAACTGTCTGAATGTTCTCGCAGCCTTCAAGTTCGCGTGCGGCCTCCAGCGCTTTTCCGGTCTGTGCTTTAAGACCCAGTATCGCTTTGAGGTGAAATCCTAAATACCAGGGATCAACCAGCGTAACGAAATCAATCACCTTGGCAGCGACCATCTTCCGGAGCCTGCTGGCTACGGTTGTTGGATTCGTGCTGAGTTTGGCAGAAAGATCCCGGGTGGATTGCCTCGCATCGGCTGTCAGTTCCCTAGCCAGCATCTGTTCGAGATCACCAAGTTCCGTGCTTGCAGACATAGTTTTCATGCGTATCTCTTCCTCCTCCAACATTCTATCATCCTATGACCGAATCTGTTTTCGCGTTCAACGACGGCAAAGGGGCCGTGTTCGGGCCCGTCACTCGATTATGCAAATATGCTTAAGCCGATACGAGCACGAACTACAGGCCTGTTATGGCTGCGCCCTGACAGGGCAGTATCGACTCCGACTTTGACTTCCCCGTTTGCCTGTGATCGGCAGCGTGTGCATCCACCCACGACAATGACACGTACTCGAACTTTTGCAAACACCGAGAGAAACGTGTATCGCCAATAGGTAGTCGCTTTGTCAGGAGCCACTACCCCAACACAGGCGGCACATATCACTCTCGCGCTTGTACGACAATTATTACACAAATGACTCACTTTGTAAATATTTCTGGTACATATGCAAAATATAGTGCTGTATATATTGACATATGTAAAACGATGGTGTAAAATGCGACCATCTTCCTCCAGTGATCCCAGCATGTTCGAATGCCAACCCAGCAGGAATCGACTTCAGTCCCTCTTGGCCACGAGCATTGACCTGTTGATCATGGCGAGGAAGCACAGAGGCGAATGCTACTCTGAATGATGGCGACATCATGAAAGTGCTCAGCGCCGTGGACAAAAGAGGTCAGAGAAGACAGCCAACAGTACAATAGGAGGGTTCAATTTCATAATGACGGTCGCGAGGCTAGGCTTGGAGAACAAAACCGTTCTGGTTGTGGGAGGCGGGGGGATCAATAATCAGGGTATCGGGCCCAGTACCTGCCGGCTTTTTGCTGAGGCTGGCGCTAACATCGCTGCTGTTGACCTGGAAACAGACCGGGCGGAGGCGATTGCGGAAGA